>DATLAK010000033.1 GCA_035527535.1 Armatimonadota bacterium | reverse complement strand
CCAGTCAACCGCGTGGTCGAGCAATTCCTTCACCTGGCGCAAGCGCTCCGTTTCATCCGCCGCGGCCATCGCCTTCAGCAGTCCGTCCTTGCTCCGCAGCGCCCGCAGCACCGCGCTCTGCTGTCCCTGGTACAGCCGCTTCAGCCCCCGCCGCACGCCATCCTCACCTGTGGCACAGCCGCCCTCGGCTGTGAACGGGCGGCCACGGAGCGCCGCCCCTACAGTGCGCTCACCGATCTCCGCCGTCACCGTCCCCTCGGACCGGCACGCGGGCGCCCGCGTGCTCGGCGCCCACCACGCATCCCCCCACGCCACCGGGTCCCCCCATTTGAACTCCGACCGCAGCTCGTTGATCGTCCGCAAGCCCGCCGCCGCCAGCCGCACCGCCACCTCCGCCTGCTGCGCGAGGTCCTGCGGCGTCACATCCGCGAACACTAACTCCAGGTTCGGGGCATACCGCGCGCACAGCTCCCCCGTCACCCGCGCCGCGAACCGCGCCAGCTTCGGCTCCATCGTCTCCGCCCAGAACGTCTTGTCCTGCTCGCGCGCGTTGGCGTAGTTCGCGTAGCGCAGCACCCCGATCTTCGCCGGCGGCACCCCGAACATCGAGCAGATCTCCTCCCGCGTCAACTCGCGCCCCGCCAAGAAATCTATGTCCTTTTGGCCGGCGGTGAGCTGCTTGTACTTCAGCCCGGCTTCCAGAATCGCAGTTCGGTGTGCTGATTCCGTGCCCAGGTGCCCCTTGCGCCACTCCTCGCGCAGGCGATCGAACTCCGCCGCGCTCAGCGTGCGGTCGGTTTCGAGCACACCGTCGGGACGCGCCGAGTTCTTGAAGAAATTGCGGTTCCAGCGCTCCGAGTAGTAGTCCGTCTCCAGCTTCAGCGCCGCCGCCTGGATCACGCCCATCCCCCAGTAGCGGTCGAGGGGGTTGAAATACCTGAAGTGGACGACCCAGTCCGGCTCCAGCGGCACGTCGGTCGTCGCCGCGCGATAGACATAGCCCGAGGGCGCGCCGTCCGCGCCCTTGGCGATGCGCACGCGGTCCGGCTCCAGGTAATGGATCTCCCGCGGGCGCCCGAAGTTCGGGCGACCCGAGGGCCGCGGCCGGCCGTCGGCGTCGGTGATGAACACCCCCGCGGGATCGGCCTCAAACAGGCCCGTCCCGTCCACCTCGCTCAGATACCAGAAGGCGTTGCCCGTCAGTTCGAGATGTGTAACCGTGGCCTCGAACAACTCCAACCCCGACATGCAAGCATTGGGGCGGCGCAGCAGACGGCGCAGGTCATCGCGGCGCACCTCATTGCCCATCGCGTCCTCGAAATGCCACGGCACCCGCGCGAACGACGACGCGATCAGGCTGGTGCAGGCATAGACCGTGCCGATCTTCGAGTAGGCCTCCAGGTAGTCCGAGGTGTGAGAGAACATGCCCGCCGGCGCCTCGTCCATGCCATAGACATGGTGCCGCCGCCACACCGTCTCCCAGGCCGATTTGCCCAACACCCGCCCGGCGAGATTTCGCAAACCTGTCATTACATTACGGGTCAATCGCGTTGACTCCCCATCATCTGGTAGCGCAGGCGTCCCGCCTGCGAGCACACCAGCTTCTGACGGCGCGATTCATCGCGCCCATGTGGCCCAGTCGTTTCCGAATCCCGATCCATCGGGGCCCCCGGCTGGCAAACCTTAGGGGCGCATGGCCATGCGCCCCTACCAGTAATCCGCGCCCATCCCTGTTGAGCGGCGGCTAATTGCCGTCTTGTCTCCGCGTCCTCTGCGCCTCCGCGGTTCAAGTCTCGTCGGCGTTCATCGGCGGTTCATTCCGCCTCTTCTCTTCTCTGTGTGCTCTGTGGTTAGTCGGTTTCCCTCATCCGTGTCCATCTGCGTTTATCTGTGGATGATCCCTCTCCGTGCCCTCTGTGCTCTCCGTGGTTAATCCCTACTCCCCCAGCCACCGCACCACCGGCGGCCGTGTATGCGCCGCCGCGTGCCAGGCGAGCGCCAGCGCCATCACGCAGTCATCGTGATAGCGCTCGCTGGGCGCGGCATAGCGGACATTCCCCGCCGCCGTCAGCTCGTAGCGGAAGGCTTCGAGCTCCCCGACGAGCTCCGGCACATCGGGGTAAGTGATGTCTCCCCGTTCAATTGCGAGCGCCAGCGCATCAATCAACTGCCGCTTGCTGGCGGCGGTGGTCAGGAACCCCTCCACCGGGCACGGCAGATCGCGCCGCAACTGCTCCACCAGCGGGTCGCCCGCCGAGTTCATCTCCGCCACCATCATCCGCGGCCGCCAGCGCTCGACCAGCGCCCCCAGCCGCCCCATCTGCAGCGTGTAATCCACCTGCAGCTGCCGGTCGAGCGCCACCACCGTGTTGCGCGCGACATCCAACACCACGAACACGCTCGCGTCCTGGTGCTTGCCCCAATCAACCCCGATTACCACTTCCTGCGCGCCAGGCTCCTCAAACGCGCCCGTCGCCTGCCGCCGGGCCTGCGGAAACACCGCGCCCACGTCATCCTCGAACGCCGCCAGGTACTCCTGGCGAAAGTATCGCTCCACCATCCCCTTGCGCGCTGCCGCGATTTCGCCGCGCGGGATGTACGGGTTGTCGGTGGTCGCAAAGCGCCAGCTCTCAACCTCGGTGTCCAGCGCGTCCTGCCCCCGCAGCCACAGTCGGTAGAGCCAGTTCTTGCCCGCGGGCGTCGCCGTGAAGGCGGCGCGCCCGAGCTTATCGCTCAACGCGGGGCGCAGGGCGCGGCCCCACGCCTCCTCGCTCACCCGCGCCGCCTCGTCCACCACCACGAAATCCAGCCCCTCGGAGAGCAGCGAATCGGGGTTGTCGGCGGACTTGAACCAGATGCTGGAGCCGTTGACCAGCTCCACCATCACCTCCGTGCGCGAGACGTTGGCGATGATCTCCTCCGGCAGGAACGCGAACAACTCGCGCCACCCCTTGCGCGTGATCGAGAACGTCGGCGCCACCCACCAGTTGAGTGACCCCGGTTGGCGGATGGCGGCGCGGATCAGTTCATTCACCGCGGCCTTCGTTTTCCCGAAGCGCCGCCCGGCGACGAGGACGCGAAACCGCGCCCGGGAATCATGAAACCTCCGCTGCGCTGTAGTGGGGCGGTACGGGACGGTCAGCGTCCGGCGCGCGGGCGGACACGATAGCGTCGCCGTCGTCCCATCGGATAACGATCTCTCCGCCGTGGTCATGGTTCAGCTTGCCGGCCGTGCGCTCGGAGTAGAGGCCGACCGCCTTCAGGACATGCACCGCCGCGCTGACGTCGCTCTCCTCCACCCGCTCCAGCAGCTTTTCCACCGCCCGCAGCGAAGAGTTGCGCAGCACCTGCGCGGCGAGCGAGAAGTTGGCCTCCAGGTGCTCCTGGCGGCGGCGGCAGAAATCGGGATCGCGCTGCCACGCCTCAATCGTGTCCGCGCGCACCCCCACCTCCTGCGCGACCTTTTCTCTGCTCATGCCCGCCAACAGCAGCGGTATCGCCTGCTCCCAGCGGTGGTTGCGTCCTGATCTCACCCTGCCCTCCGACCTCGTCATCGTGAGGCAGCCGTCCCGGCTGCCAACCCCTCTCACGGTGAGGGTCGCCGTGGACGGAGCCCGCGTCCGACGGCGGACTTCATCCGCGTTCACCCGCGGCTATGACCCTCTACCTTTTTCTGCTCTGCGGTCTCTGCGCCTCTGCGGTGATTCCCTCCACATTCACGAAGAACAGGAACCTCCCGCCCTTGCCGCGCAGGCTGCGCACCAGCGCCCGGTCCGGCGCCCGCTGGTGCCGCCACACGCGCTCGGGCCGCCGGTAAACCGACTTTTCCGCCTCCCGCACCTGCCACCAGAACTCCCCCTCCAGCGGACTGCCTTCATATAACGCGGACGCATCGCGGCATTTTACAACCGCCCGCGCGAAGATTCTTGATACCCGCTGCTGCGAAACCCCCAACTCCGCCGCGATCTCGCGCTGGCGCGCCCCATCCAGCCGGCGAATCATCACTCGCCGCTCGCTGTCATCCAGCCGGTCGTAGAAGATGGTCAGGCGCAAGCGCCGCTGCAGCGCCCCCAGCCGGCGCAACGTTAGCCAATCCTCGGCGTCGAGCGCGTATTCACCTCCAGCCGCGGCGAGACCGCTCACCGGCGTCTCGCGCCGCGCCTTCTCGCGCAACTGGCGTGCCGTATAGACCCCTGGGGTCTCGCGGAGCAAGCCGTCGGCGGCCTCCTCGGCGGCCGCGGTGCCCGCCGCCGGGGGCTTCGTGTCGGCGCGCGTCATCGGCTTTCCTCCCGGTCCCACACCCCGCCCGAGAACAGGTGCCGGAAGCGCTCCATCTCCTCGGTCTCGGGGGCGTCGGGGAAAACGATGTAGTAGAGGAACTCCAGCGTTCCGTCCTGGCCGCAGTGGCCGCAGCGAAACCACGGCGTGCCGCGGATGACGGTGATGCCGCGCTCCACCCGCGTGCGCCACGGCTCCGCCGCGGTGTGGATGACCAGCGTCCGCTGCTCGCACCACGGGCAACGCCGCAGCCCCAGCCACGACGCCAGTCGCGAATCCAACTCGTGCCGCATGACCTCCGTAATCATCAGGACCTCCGTTGGTGCCTGGTCGGAAAAGGGGGGACGATGCGCGCCGAGCGCCAAACCAAAAGGCGAGCCACCTCCGCGTGTGATTCACAGCCGCTCCCGGCTGTGAACTTCGCGGAATGACTCGCCTGCGTTCTTCGCTCGGCGAAATGGGGCCTAGGTGCTAAAGGCCCGCTGCTCCATCGTTTCCAATCGCACCACCCGACGATCCTGAATGACCGCGGTCACGCGACCGTACTTCAGGGCCCGCAAGGCCCTGACCAGCTCGACCTCCTCCCATGTCATCTCCAACAGCCACTTGCGCTGCGCCGGCGATACCTTAGCCATACTACCTTTCTCCTCCCAGCCGATGCTTTTCGCCGATCCCTCCGAGCCGTCCCGCGGCTCCGGGCTACAGCGAACGATACAGGCGCTCCGCCTGTATCGTCCCAGCCATCCCCGTTAATCACGGCCGCTCCGAAGCACCCAGTGGTTTCTACTATAAACTCTGAGGAGCCTATTGTCAAGGGCGACGCTAAAAAATGCAAAAATATTTTTGCATTCATGGTAGAATCCCATTACAATGCCTCTCGACCGCAACTTGCTCGGTGAAAAGCTGCGCGCGGCGGTGCGCGCGGCGGGCCTGACCGTAGTCGAGGCAGCCAGTCGGGTGCCCGTGTCACCCCAGGCCCTGCACGCCTACTTCCGCGGCACCAAGACCCCCGCCTTGGCGACCGTGGTGCGGCTGGCTGAAGTGTTGCGGGTGCCCGTGGGTCGTCTGCTCGAGGGGCAGCCCGACTCCGTGCGCGAGGAAGCCGCCCAAACCCAGATTGACCGCGCCCTGCATCGCGCTCGCGTCGAGCGCGCGGAGGTGCGCCCCGGCATCATTGACCTGCCGGTGCTGGGCCATATCCGCGCCGGCCCCCTGAGCGAAATCGAGCCGCGCGACGAGGGCGTGCTGCGCCTGCCCGAGGCGGTCTCCGAAAACGCCGACTACGCGCTGCGCATCGCCGGCGACTCCATGGAGCCCACCCTGCGCGAGGGCGAGTATGTCGCGGTGCACCGCCAGCATGCGGCGGAGGATGGCGACATCGTCATCGCCCGCGTGGGATCTGAACTGGTGCTCAAGCGCCTGCGCCGCTCCCCCCACGGCATCACTCTCCAATCCGACAACCCCGCCTACGCCGCCATCCCCATGTCCCCGGGCGACCTCGCCATCGAGGGTGTCGTCACCTGCTCCTGGCGCCCCCGCTCCGCCCTGCGCCGGTGAGGTGTCGCACCGCCGTTTCCGAATCCCGATCTATCGGGGCCCTCGGTGGCTAGGTCGCAAAGCGACCGCCACGGCGACCTTTAGGCCTAGCCGCTGGGAATGGGCGGCCACACCGGGCCGCCCCTACAACGCGACCGCCGTCTACGCTTTCTGCGCTCGCCACCCGCCGCCCGCCGCGGGTGTGACCGATTTTCGTTGGTGGAGTTGACCGGAGAGGTGGCGCCGTGCATCCCACGTGGAGCATAGGCGCCCTCGCCTGTGTCATTTGGCGACCCGACGAGGCGGGTCGCCCACACGGCCGGGGCGGCCATGCTCCATGGGTTGATCCTCACACCAACTTTTCGCGGTCACACCCCCCGCCGCCGCTTGATTGACACCTCCGCGCTGCGGGGCTATACTCTGGTCACCACCGCCGTGCACTGCGAGGCCCTATGCCGGACTAGCGGATAGACACACCTGCTTCTTTGTTCCCTGCGCTCGCCTCTGCCGCGGGCCGGGGTTATGTCACGTGTCTATCCGGAGCAACGGCAGGGCCATCCACGCGATCTTGACCACGAGCCGCCGACCACTTCGCGGATTCCGGCGGCCCTCTGCTTGACCCCTGCTCGTTCTCCGCCCCAAAGGAGAATGAGATGTCACATCGCTGTGCCGTTTGCGGCAAGGGACCACTTGCCGGTAACACCGTCGCGCGTCGCGGCAAGCCCAAGCAGGAGGGCGGCGCCGGCTCACGCATCCTCAAGCGGACGAAGCGCCGGCAGAAGCCCAACTTGCAGAGCGTCCGCGCTGTCGTCAACGGGCGCTCTCGCACCATGCGCGTCTGCACCAAGTGCCTCAAGGCCGGCAAGGTCACACGGCCCTAGTTGCGTCAACGATGAATTGATGGGTGTTCTTCGGGGTCGGACCGGGCGCGACACAGGTAGGGGCACGGCATGCCGTGCCCCTACGAGTACCCTCTGTGCCATCTCTTCAGTGCCATCCGTCCCATCCGCGCTTATCAGCTCTTGCGTATGGCTAGCCTCTTCTCGTTTTCCTCCGCGCCCCTCTGCGGCGGGCAAGCCGCCGCGTTCTCCCACGCGGCTAATCTCTTTCCTGCTTGTTCGGCGTTCATCGGCGGCTAAGACCTCTATCCCCCCATCACGTTCCGCGGCTGCCCCCGCTCGCAGGCGAGGATACCGGCGCCGCCGGCATCGAGCATCCCCGCAACACCCGGTGGCGGCAGCATCGGTTGCCGCTATCGCAGCGTGACCTCCAGGCTTTCATCCTCCCGCACGACTGTTTCCGCGGTCAGGAGAGCGCGGACTCGTCCCCCCTCAACGGTGAGCGCCGCGGGCACCGGCGCGCCGGAGAGTATGACCGTCACCTGCGACACCTGCCATTGCTCCGGCACCTCGAAGACCATCGTCTTCACCCGCAGCCGGCCGTGGCGCACCTCGATGCGTTCGATCTGGCTGCGATCACCGCGCCGCTGCGCGAACACCCCCCAGCCCTCCGCGGCGATGAAGAACGACCTGTGATCTTCGGGCCTCCACACCGGCCTGAAGCCGATGACCCCCGCCGGCCCGTCGTAGACGAACCCCTGGCATGCGAGCAGCAGCGACCACACGCTCAGCGCCCGCGCGTAGAACTTGCCGCACTCATCGTCCCCGAACGGGTTGCCGCTGTAGCCCCATGACGCCGTGTCCCCCGGCGTCAGCCCCTCCCGCCGCCGCCCGTCATAGCGGTCGTGTACCGCTCGCACCACCATCAAACCCTCTTCCAGCAGCCCCGCCTGCACCATCGTCGCCGCCGCCGCGTACTCGAACCCGCTCATCACCTCGTCGGCGTAGAACGTCGTTTGCTCGGCGTCGGGACGCCCCCCGCGGGGCCAGGTGATCATCTGCATCCCCGCGTCCTCGTCCGCCACGAACTTGCGCGGCGACTGCGCGATGCCGCGGAAGTCCGCGTGGAAATTGTACTTCACCAGCGCCGACAAGGCGCTGCGCACGTGGTCGGGCGGGTAGAGCCAGCCGAGGTCGAGCTGATGCGCCCACCACTGGCCGAGCGCCTGGTCTATGTGGCAGCCCGTCAGGTAGTCCTTGCCCGCCTCCGCATCAGGGAGCTGGACGTAGTACTCGCCGTTGAACAGGGTCTCGTCCTGCGCGCGTGCCCCCGACTCGCGCAGGTGACGATAACGCGCCGCCGCCTCATCCCCCTGCAGTCCAGCCATCTTCTCCGCCGCCGCCAGCGCCGCCAGGTACAGCGATCCCAGCCACGACGAGCTCCCCCCGAGCGCCTCGTCCAGGGTGTTCCACTGCGCCCCCGCAAGCACCCCGTCTTCGTCCGCGTCCCACGTCGCGATGGCGTAGTCCATCGCCCTCCGGATGCGCGTCCACCACCGGTCGAGCCATCCCGAATCGGCGCTCAGCAGGTGCTCCCGGTAGGCGCCGAGAATCGCCCCGCACTGCCCATCGCACGCCGGCCCGTACTCCGGGCACTGGCGGTGCGGCACCCCGCCCTCCGCCGTCTGCAAGCGCAGCTCTTGCTCGCGCATGACGCGGCCGATCTGCGGGAACAGGCGCGCGGGTGCCTGCGCGTAGTGCCACACGTGGGAGCAGTTCCCTGCGCAGCAGCCCTGAGATTGCCCGCACCCCTCCCAGCCGCCGAAGTAGCCGCCTCCCGTCCAGAAGCACGTCGGGCTGCGCAGGATCGCCACCTGCGAGCTGATGCGGTCCAGCAGCCAGTGGGGCAGGTTCGAGGAGTACAGCGCGTCGTGATAGAGCCGCGTCCGCCTCGTCAGCTCCTCCAGCCGTGCGCCCAGCTCGCGCGCCACCTCAAGCGCGTTGGGCCACCAGTTGGCGTACATGTTGCCCGCTCCGCCCCACGCGCCCTCTCCGTGGGTGGCACCGGGGAAGTGCCAGGTCAGGACGAACGTGACCGTCTTCTTCTCCCCCGGCTGCAGGCTGAAGCCCACCGCCAGCGCCGCGTCTATCGTCTCCCCGCCCGGCGAAGGCCCCGCGGTCTGCGGGCCCGCGACCGCGCCGTCCACGGCGAAATCGGCCGCCAGCGCTTCGAGGCGGTCCCAGGCGGCGGTCGCCGTCGCGGCCTCAGCGAACGTCGCCAGCGCCATGTCTCCGCAGCCGGGCGCCGCGCAGTCCCTTCCCGCCGTCATGTGCACGACGGTCGCGCCGTTCTCGCACAGGACCCGGTTGCGGTTACCCCCGTAATGCGGGTGCGAACGCTCCCTGATTTCCTCGGCTCCGGTAAACCCAACGGCGTTTTGCTGACTCGCCAGGAAGCTCACGGCGATGCCGTCCGCACCGCGGTTCTCAGCCGCGAGGTTGAAGACCGCGCAGGGGATCGCCGAGTCTCTCGCCTCCAGCGGGAGCAGCGGATTGAACGTCTCCATCGTCACCCCGATCGGGCATTCCGGGTCCTCGAACTCGAACCATCCGAACGGGTACTCGCCGCGAAAGCTCAGCCCTTTCATCCCCGCCAAGGGGCCCACCGCCGTCGTCTGCAGCGCGCGCACCAGGGGTTCGCCGTCGCGCGGTTTCACCCGCACGGCGAAAAAGCTGTGGGGCACCACCGCCTGCCGGTGATTGCTGAATATCTGCCAGACCGCCGGCCGCGCCGTGCCGTCCATCTGGATGCAGCCGGTGCCGATGCCGCCCACGGGAAAGCTGATGGCAGTCAGGTTGTCGCCGCGGTAGACGCGCGTTTCGCCGCGCCCGAAAAGGTGCCGCTCCGACGCGAGCTCCCGCCGGTGTGCGTCCCATTCCGCCTGGCGCTGCGCCGCCAGCGCCATCACATTATCCCAGCCATAACAGACCTCTTCGCACTCCCGCCCGCCGATGACAATGGTCCTGCTACCCGTGAATCTACCGCCCAGATGCTCATAGAAGCTGCGCGACGCATTTTCTCTCAACACCCCCACCACCATCGAGCACATGCCCATTTCCACCAGCCGCTGCGCAACCGCCTGCACGAGTCGGCGTCCTATCCCCCGCCGTTGGTACTCCTCCAGGATATAAATGGCCGGCAACGCCCCCGCAAACGGCGCGTCATCCGCGGCCGCTTGCGCGCCGCTCGCGAAGCCGACGATCTCGCCTTCTTCCGTCTCCGCAACGAAAGCGAAGTATCCGGTCTCGGCCTCGGTGAAGTTCCGCTCTGCCGCCTTCTCCGCTTTCTCGTACGACAAACCAGCCAGGTGCTCATCGGGAACCATCCCCCGGTACGTGCTCCGCCACGCATCCACATGTACCCGCGCGATCCCACCCGTGTCCGCCAAGCAAGCCTCGCGTATCACTATCACCACAATCGTCTTCCGTCAAGGATTGAACCCCCGACAACGCCGACGGACACCGATAGGAAGGAACTTGTCCAGTGCTTCAGTTCTATCGGCGTGTGTCGGCGTCAATCGGCGGTTACCTCTTGTTTACCCCCCCACCACGTTCTGCGGCTGCCCGCGCTCGAAGGCGACCAGGTTCTCGATGGTCGTATCCAGGATGCGCCGCAGCGCCTCCTCGCTGTAGAACGCCATGTGCGGGGTGATGATCACGTTGTCGCGCTCCAGCAGGCTCCGCAGCGGCCGCAGCTCCCGCGGCGGCTTGCGCTCCCCGCGCAGCAGGACGCTCTCCTCCTTGACCGCCTGCTCGCCCTCGAACACATCCAGCCCCGCGCCCCCGACCTGCCCTGAGTCCAATGCCGCCACCAGCGCCTGCGTGTCAATCAGCTCCCCGCGCGCGGTGTTGACTATCAGCACCCCCCGCTTCATCGTCGCCAGCGACTTGCGGTTGATGAGATGCCGGGTCGCCGGCGCCAGCGGCGCGTGCAGCGAGATCACCTCCGACTGCGCGAACACTTCCGCCAGCGGCGCGTAGCGAAACCCCAGGATCTCCGCCAGCAGCGCGCTCTCCTTGACATCGTAGGCCAGCACCTCCATGCTCAACGCTCGCGCAATACGTATCACGTGCAGGCCGATGGCCCCCGCGCCCACCACCCCCAGCGTCTTGTCCTTGAGCTCAAACCCCCGCAGTCCCGCCAGCCGAAAGTCGCCCCCGCTCACCCGGTCGTGCGCCAGGAAGATCCTGCGCGACAGCCCCAGGATCAGGCCGAAGGTGTGCTCCGCCACCGTATTCGCGCCGTACTCGGGAACGTTGCAGACCGTGATTCCCCGCTCCCGCGCCGCCGCCAGGTCTATGTGGTCGGTGCCGGTCGAGCGCGTGGCGATGAGCTTGAGGCTGGCCATGCTCTCCATGACTTGGCGATTGATCCCGCAGTACACGAACACCGAAACGGCGTCGTAGTTCGCCGGCGGCGGTGGTGATCGGTCACCGAGGCATTCCTCGTACAGCTCCGTCGCGTCCGCCAGCGGCGATTGCGCGATGAGCTCGCGCTCCCAGTCCTGCACCTCGAAAAAGGCGATCTTCATGGGCGGTCTCCGGCGTCAGCGTGGTGGGTTCGTTACTTGGGGCGCGTCCGCGGCGATCCTGTCGTCCCCGGCCGACAGCACGCCGCCGCCTGCGCCCGCCGGGGATGCGGAGGCCGCGGCACCGGGCTCGACCGCCCTACACCTTCACCCGGCGGTCGAGCGCCTCCTGCGCCTCGACGGCGTAGCGCCGCAGGGTCTCTCGCGCCTCATCCAGGGTGCAGCCGCGCCCGTCCTGCCGGGCTTCATGCGCGGCCGCGTGAATCGCCCACTTGATCATCGGGTACTCGGGCATGCACGGGCGCGCACGGCACGCGGGGAGCTGCTTGATGAAGGTATGCAGCCGGGGCCGCCGCGCGACGAACTCCTGGTACTCGTCGCTCGCCAGCACCGGCCCCACCAGGGGCAGGTGGCCGGTCGCCCGCACCCACTCCATAAGCCCTTCCTGGGTCGTGAACCAGCGCAGGAAGCGCCACCCCGCTCGCTCGCATTCCCGCTCGCGGCAGGCGAGCGCCAGGCACAGCGTGCTGTCCGCTCCGCCGAAACCGTTGGCCGCCCGCCGCCCCCGCGGCAGCGGCGCGATCTCGTAGTCGAGATGCTCGCATCGCCCCGACAGGTAGTAGTCGAGCATCCCCAGCTTGAGGCCGACGTCGCCGCGCTCGAACTCCGCGTGCGCCGGGCAGCACGCCCCCACGTCGGCATGGCACTTCAGCGCCTGCGTCCCCTCCTCGCTGTCGAAGGCGATCCGCGTCCGCTCCTCGTTCACGAGATCGGCCCCGAACTGCCACATCAGCAGGGGCACGTCAGACGCATGGTGGCTGCAGCCGAAGCGGTCGGTCCGTCCGTCCCCGTCGGTGTCGGCGGCGAGCATGACCGACGCCGCCATGACCTCCCCCCAGGTCGCGGGCGCCGCGCTCACCCCCGCCCGTTCCAGCAGCGAGCGATTGCAGTACAGAGCGTGCGGATCCCCCTCGATCGGCAGCCCCCAGATGTGGCCGCGGTAGCGCACCGTGTCCATCACCCCGTCCACGAAGTCCGAGACCTCTATGCCCTCCGCACCGGCGATCAAATCATCCAGCGGCCGGATGCGCTCCTGGTCCGCGAGCGTGGCGATGAACTCGGCATAGACCATCACTACCTCCGGCAGGCTGTTACCCAGGTACGGCGGCAAGAGGCCCAGCCTCTCGGTGGCGTCATCCCTGATGCCGTCTCGCAGCTCCTTCGCCCGCACCACGACCTGGGATTGACTGGCGTTGAACACGCCCACCAAGTGCTCCATCGCGCTGGCGCGGTCGCCGCCGACGAAGTGATGGAATGACACGCTTCTGGTCATGCGTTGCTCCGGTGAAGGACCGTCCCAGCGCCGGTTGTGCGCCGGACTCGCTCACGGGTGTGACCTTCATCGGTGGGGATGCCGGGGCGCGCTGGAGTGGCACCCCGACCCGTCGGGGTGAAGCAGCCCCTCGAATAGAGCTGCCACCAGGCGTCACGCCTCAATCCCGCTTTTCGAGGTCACACCCTCGCTCATTGCATCGCAATTCCTGTGCCACAAGCTAGCAAGCGGGGGTGTATCTGGAACCCCGGTGGGTCTCAGATTGATGGCGAAACACGGTCGTCCGAGGCGGCATTGCTCCACGTATCGCTGGAAACGCACCTGGTTCCACCCCAACGCGCCTCGCCTGGGGCCGAGTAGCCAACCAGGTACCATGGCTTCCGGCCGACATCGGGTATAACCATAGGTGGAGGCGTGCCCACCGGCGCTCAGTGGCCGTGCGGGGTGACCGGGCGTGAAGCAGATGCTTGCGAGAAGCGGCCTCTTCGCCGCCATATGCGTCGCGCTGATTACCGCGGGTGCTGCCGCGATTGCCGACCCCTCTTCGGTGGGCTACGAATACCGCCGGGTAGCCGCCACCGATGTCCACGTCGTCACCGTCAACCTCAACGACCCCGACGTCGCCGTGACCCTGGTGGTCGCGCGCGACGGCATCGGCAGCGCCGAGCCCTTCGCCTCGATCATGCGTCGCTCGCGGCCCGACGCCGCGATCACCGGCACCTTCTTCGGCGTCGAGTGCCTGCTGCCCATTGGCAACCTCGTGCTCGACGGGCGGCTGCTGTCCCCGGTCGCCACCGGCACCACCCTCGCCATCACCCGCGGCAACGAAGCGGTGCTGCTGCCCACCCGGGCCAATCAGGCCATGGACTGGAGCGGGTATTCCGCCGCCCTGTTCGCGGGGCCGACGCTGGTCAAGGACGGCAGGTACGCGGTGGATCCTGCGGCAGAGGGCTTCCACGACCGGGGGCACTACCGCCCTGCTCGCCGCACCGCCCTCGGCATCAGGCCCAACCATAAGCTGCTGCTGGTGGCGGTCGCGCGGCCTGTAACCTTGACGCGGATGGCGGCCATCATGAAGGCGCTGGGCGCTCGCCACGCCTTCGCTCTCGACGGCGGCACCTCCGCCGCCCTGCACTACCGCGGCCACACCATCGTGCGCCCCGGCCGCCGCCTCACCCATGTCATCGCGGTTTACGCCAATGGCCGCCCGTCGGTGGTGGCCCAAGCGCCCCACCCGCGCAGCGGCTAGCGCTCAGTTAACATGGTTGTGAATCAAAGACGCCGCAGCCTCCAGGACAGCCGCGGACGGCTGTCCTACCGCGAGAGCGGTGATACCGGTAGGCCAGGCGTCCCGCCTGGCCTCAGATGGCCACACTTGAATCTTGTTGCAGGAATACGTTGACTGGGCACTAGCGCTCGACCTCCAGCGTCACCGGCAGCATCCGGACTTCCCCTTCCTGGTCCGACGGCCCCATCAGCGCCATCGCGTACTTGCCAGGGCGCGCGTTCTTCGGCACCGTCCACGATATCGCTTGCACATATACGTGGTGCGGCCGGTTGGCATCCAGCGGCACCTTGCCGTACGCCAGCGGAAACTGGACCCCAAACCCCTCCTCCAGCTCGCCGGTTGCGGGTACCACCCGGGGGAAATGCAGCAGTACCGGCACCAGCCGCTCGAGCCGCTCCCGCACCTGCCAGCGAAACTTCATGTGGAAGACCTCGCCCGGCCGCAGCGACCTCGGCGCCACCTCGACCTCCACGCAGTTCACCGTCCCCGTCTGCGGCAGCGCGCCCGTCGCCGGCTGCTCCATCTCGGGCCAGCTCTCCAGCACCTCCATGAACACCCCGTAGTCCTTCCAGACGTACTCCGATGTGCGCACCGTGTTGTCAAACTGCGCAAACAGCCGGCGCTTCCCCTTGGTCGCCATCAGCGCCCGTGTCAGGTACGGCGGGTACACCCACGGGGCCCTGAGGTTGGGGTTGGCCGGCCATGGCGGCGAGATCTCGTAGGCGTGCACGGCGGCTCTCTTCACCACGGGGTCTTCGATGTTCGCCCATCCGAAGTGCTCCCGCACCAGGTCCACCGGAACCACCGTGACGTCGCGCCGGTAGCCCTCGATGTGCTGCAAGTAGGGATAGGAACCGTGCAGCGTGAAATCCGCATCTACCAGCAGGGTCACGTCCGGGGGTAGGGTTTGCAGCGCGTTGAGGCTCTCGTTATACATTCTCCAGTCGCCGCGCTTGTCCATCGCCCGCCAGTTCACCAGCAGCAGGTGCGCCACCAGCGCCACCGCCGCCACCGCCATCACCAGTTCCGGCCACCGCCCACCCGCCCCCGACCGCCGGCGACCCAACCAGGCCGTCACCACCCCCAGCCCGATCGCGGCCCATAACACCAGCACGAGCTCGGTCGGCATCGCGAATACCAGGCGGTCCGGCACCATGTTGGAGTAGGCGTAGATCGCCGAGAAGATGAATCCACTCAGCGTCGCCACCCGCAGCACGGTCCTGCGCGTCGCCGCCAATCCCACCACCGCCAACGCCGGCACCACCAGCGTGTGCTGCGCGATGAGCGGCGCCCAGTGCTCGGTCGCCGTCGTCAGCGCCTCCGCGGCCGAGCGCGCGAACGCCCACTGTGCAAACTGCCTGCCGGTGACGTGCCACCACCAGTAGCGCCATCCCAGGTGGATGGCGCCCCAGTTCATCACCGGGTGACGATTCGCGAGCGGAATCAGCAGCAGGTAGAGCAGGTTCGGCGCCGCCGTGATCCCCGCCATCTTGAGCGCCAGCTTCCAGTCGCGCCCGCGCGTCCCCCACAGGCACAGCGCCCACGCGGGCAAGCTGAAGAAGAGCGAGGTGCGATGGTGCGCCAGCCCCAGCCCCGCCATCAGCGCCACCAGGTAGGCCGACTGCCGCGAGCGCGTGTCCTCCCAGCGAACGACCGCCGCCAGCATCAGCGCCACCGTCAGGGCGTGCAGCGAGTAGACCTCGAACGCGACCGACTGCGACCACAAACCCTGACTCAGCGCCGCCATCAGGCCGGCTGCCATCCCGCACCACGCGCGCCCGCTCACCCTCGCCGCCACCCACGCCAACCCGCCTGCCGTCGCCGCGCCGTAGAGCGCGGAAACCAGATTCAAGCGGTAGGCGACGGTGCCGATGGGCAGCAGCACCTCGAACGCCTTGCCCAGCAGCAGAAACAAGGGATACCCCGTCGGGTGCGGCACGCCCAGCACATGCACCGCCACCATCAGCTCGGCGCTATCGCCGCGCACGAAGGTCGGCGCCAGGGCGGCGACATACACCCCCATCGCCACCGCCCCCGTGACCAGCGCGGCCACCCACGGCCCCCGGTCGCGCGTCCGCGTTGGTTCCGGTTCCGCGGCGGCGCGGGCTTCCTCTTTCTTCTTCCGCGCTGCCGTCACTGTGCTCTCACGTGCTGCCATCCGTCTGTCGCGTCATGACCCACACCGGGAGGCGCCAACCAGCCGCACTCCCTCTACCCCCTGGCCTCCTCCATGATCGCCACGTGCGCTCCCCTGGTGATGCCGAAGGGGACGAAGCTGTAGTGGTCACGCCAGATGCGATCGGGGCTGCGCGGGTCCTCCCGCCACTGCGCGCCGCCCAGGAAAAGGTCGGGGCTGACGCCGACGGGGTCGCCGGCCGCGTTGTGATGTGGCCCCAGCAGGTTGCGGCAGGTGCCGTGCAGCTCGATCTCAAACGAGTTGATGCGCCGCCGGTGAAGCAGCGCCGTCACCTCTACCTCGTGCGGCCGCCACGGAAGGTGCCCCGCCTGCTTGCCATTGACCCATACCGTCGCCAGCGCCGCCTCCAGTCCCTCCAGCCGCAGGAACGCCCGCTGCCCCGCCTGCAGCGGCACCCGCAAGTCCTGCCGATAGGCAATCGAACCCCGGAAGAACCGGTACCCCTGCGGGCCCAGATCGCCGGTGTGCACTTCGGTCGGCGCCGCCACCAGCGCGAACATGGGCGCGCCGCCCTCCCACCGCGCGCCGCTGCGCACAACGCCGAAATCGCCGACGACGTAGATGCTCTCGACCTCCAGTTCCGGCCCCGCGCTGGCGATCATCTCCACCACGTTCACGCCCTGACGCAGCAGGCCCGCGAGGTCCAGCTTGCGCCAGGAAATATCAGTCCACCACCCGTGTTCCGGGGGCGGGGCGTGACCGTTGACGGTGATGGTGTAGCGCTCCGGCTGCTCCACCACCAGGAAGCAATCGCGCGCCTGCGCGGGATCGGACTCCATCGGGAAGGTGAAGCGCAGGCCGAGCGCCGTCGGCTGCGTCAGCTCTCGCACCACCTGGTGCAGCCAGATCGTCGGCACCTGCGGCTGCCACTTGCCCTCGCCCAGGCGGTAGGCGCAGTAGTCCAGCGTCAGCGCGTTGTGCTCCCGCGGCTGCACCTGCCACTGATCCTCAAACGCCACCCGGCGCACCTGGCGCAAGACCGGCGCGCTCCCCTCCAGGGGTTCGTGAGCGCGGTTGAGGGCGAGCAGGCGCGACCCTGCCGGGGCGAAGGTCACGCGCACGCCCGTGTAGCTCCCGGCGTAGTGCGCGGGCAGGGGCGTAACCCTGCCGGTGCGCAGGTCCCACTCCTCCAGCAGCCCGCGGCCGCGCAGGCGCACCTCGGCGTGCACTTCCCGGTGGTTGTCGGTGTTGGCCAGGAAGAAGAGCTGCCGCTCTCCCACCTCCCGCTGCTGGTAGAAGATGGTGTGCGCGTCCTCCTCATGGCGCCCCAGCGCGTGCAGGGCGCGCTCCACGGCGGAGTCATGCTCCAGCACCACGATCTCCGGCTCCACCATGCCCTCCAGCGCCAGCCGCAGCTCGTCGCGGTCGAGCTGGATGATCGTCGCCACCCGGCGCAGTTGCTCCGCCGGTCGCCCGGAGGCGACCCCTTGCTCGAGCGCCGGCAGCGGCTCCACGCAGATGATCCGCCCCCCCGCCTGCGCGAACCGCAGCAGCAGGTCGAGCACCCGGGTGCGCAGGCTGACGCTCGGCGGC
Organism: Armatimonadota bacterium; assembly: GCA_035527535.1. NCBI lineage: Bacteria > Bacillati > Armatimonadota > Armatimonadota bacterium. The sequence continues at coordinate 16,235 of DATLAK010000033.1, read as the reverse complement.
ACGATGACCACCCGGTAGCGGGCGCTGCCCACGCGCAGGCTGTCGCCCTCGACCCCGCCGTGGCGTTCGATGATGCTCTCGTCGCCGTAGTCGTAGTCGCGGTGAATCTGCAGCAGGAATGTGCTCAGGCGCGAGAACTGCCCGCTGAGCTCCATCACCGGGCGCTCGTCGTTGGGATCGTGCACCGCCCACGCGCTGCCGATGGGGTGCAGCACCAGCACGTCGCAGCGATGCTTGCCGCTGGTGAGGGCGGCGCCCAGGCGCGCGAAGTAGTCGGCGACGACGCGGTTGTGCGGCCACCACGGCTGCTGGTAGTACAGCGACGGCGGGTAATCGCGCTTGCGCTCGCCCTTCATCGAGTACAGCTCCAGGTGCTGGCACAAGCGGTCCACCCCCTGCGCGTATTGCCAGTCGCCGATCCATTTCTGGTCCTCGAACGACAGGTTCCAACCCACGGCGCCGAAGGTCTCGGACAGCACCCGGCGGCCGCCGAACTGGTGGGCGACGCTCGACACCTGCTTGCACAGCAGCGGATCCCCGATGCGGCGCCCGAGGTGGTCAATCCCCGGCATGTGCAGGTACTCGTAGTGCTGCATGGCGGCGCCCATGCGCCGCAGTTGGCTCAGCAGCGTCTCCTCGTGTAGGAAGTGGCCGGTGAGCGCCAGGCGGTGGCGCGCGCACCAATCGTGGAGGCGCCGGGTGAAATTCTCGACGTAGAGGTCGGTCACCGTGCTCCAGAAATCGTAGCGCACCTGGTGGAAATCGCCCGCCGCGTAGAATACCGACAGCAGGTTCTCCACCAGGTCGTAGCCGTTGCGTTCGCGGAAGAAGAGCGGCAGACCCTCAGTCCACGGCACGTGGCGGAAAGAGGGCTCGTCGGTGAAGATACCGGGAATGGTCTTGCCGAACTCCGCGCCCACGCGCCGGCGGTAGGCTTCGTGGGTGAGCTCCATGAACTTTTTCACCACGGCTGGCTTCAGCAGATCCGCACGGCCGTGGGTCTGCACGTAGAAATGAAAGACCGTGCGGTCGCCGACAGTGCTCGGCAGGCGGTGGTCGGGCAGATAGGTCACGTCGCTGACGGTGTTGCCGCGGCGGCGCCCGATGAAGGTCGCCACGGGAGCGGGCTGCGGCTCGAACTGGTCGGCATAGACCTCCGCCAGCTCCACTGTCTTCTGCTGCCACTCGGGCCCCAGGTCCGGGATCACCGTGCCCACCGTGCCGCTCGGCCACTTGTCCTCGTCGTAAAGCCACGCCTCCAGCCCCAACTGGCGCGCCTCGTCAACCGCGGCCTCGATGCACTCCATCCAGCGCTCCGACAGGTACGGCGTGATGAGGCCGACGCGCGCGTGCATGAAAAAGCCCCCCAGCCCCTGCTCCTTCATCTCGCGCACCTGGCGGCGCAGCTCCTCCGGCTCCAGGTCATCGTTCCACGACCAGAACGGCGCGCCCCGATACCGCTTGCCGTCGCGCCCCGCCCGCCGAAACTTCTCCTCCAGCCTCATCTTCTTCCTCCGCTCCACCAAGCGCCTATCCCGAAAACGAGCCAACGGTCATGGGCGCAGCGAAGCTCACACGCCTCTGGCTGGCAAATCCCGTGCCACGCGAGACCCCTTGCTTCGTTCGCAATGACATTGGTCATGGACTGTCAATCCTGGGATAGGGTCTAACCCGGATTATGCGTAAGGCTTCGGGGATGTCATTCCGAGGGAGCGGCGCGACCGAGGAATCCCCTACCAGGGATGCCCAAGGCCAACAATTGCAGCCGCGAGCAACCCCGGTAGGGGATCCCTCGCGTTGCTCGGGATGACACACCCATCGGGAGAGCGCTTCACGTTGACAATGCATAATCCGGCTCTAAGCCACGTCGCATCGGGTGTCACTCCCCATAGCGTGGCCAACTCCGCGGCGCTCGAGCTCTGCTGTTTCCCTTGCCCCTCATTCGCGTTCATCTGTATTCATCTGCGGCTGAGTCGCTTCCTACGTGTCCTCTGTGATCTCCGCGGACAATCCCGTGTGCCCGAAGCCCCCGCCGGCGCGCGGGGTGTCGTCCAGGGCCACGACCTCCGCCAGCTCCGCGCGGCACACCGGCGCGATCACCAGCTGCGCGATGCGATCGCCGCGGCGCACCACGAACGGCTCGCGGCCGGCGTTGTGCACGATCACCGCCACCGGCCCCCGATAGTCCGCGTCAATGGTCCCCGGCGTGTTGAGCAGCGTCACCCCGTGGCGCAGCGCCAACCCGCTGCGCGGGCGCACCTGCGCCTCGTACCCGGGGGGCACCGCGATCTTGATCCCGGCCGGAATGAGCGCCCAGCGCCCGGGCGCGATCACCGCTTCCGTCTCCACCGCCGCGTGCAGGTCCATCCCAGCCGCGCCGGCGGTCTGATACGTCGGCAGCGGCAATCCCCGGCCCTGCGGCAGGCGTTCGACCTCTATGCGGATGCGCTTGGTCATTGGGTCTGGCGTCGGCCGCTGGCGCGGGCGCGTCCCCGCCGAGGGGTATTTCGCTGATCACGATTCCGTTCCTGCCCCACGGCAGGGCCGGGCGTGGTGGAACCCGCCTGTACGCTGCGGCGCCAGCGCCCGGCCGGCGGAGACCACAAACGCACCCCGGATGTGGAATATAGCCGATTGGTATGAAGCGGCGGCCCGCCGCTGCCGGCGGGTCAGCGGAAACTCGTTTCGCCGAGGCGATTCGGCATGACCAGCGAGACCACCGAAGCGCGGGAGCTTCTGCTCCGTGCGGTGTCTCCGATCCCTGGCGACCTGGCGGTCGTGTTTGACCGCCTGGTCGCCGCACGTCGGGCGGCGAGCCTCTACCAGGAGGACCACCCGATTGCGATGACGGCGCGCGACGAGGCGTGCCTGGCGCTGGAGACCGCTCTCCGTGAACGCGGCAAGTTGACCCTGACCGCGACCGAGGTGGGCCTGCTTATTGACGACCAGGCCCATCGCCAGACCGCCGACACCAATGCCCTCGCCAAGCGCCTGCGCCAGCACGGGATCCTGGCCATCACCTTCCGCGCCGCCGTCGACCCCACCGAGCTCTCAGTGCTGCTGGCGGCGATGGACCTGCCAGCGGCGCGGCTGCGCGCCCGCGGCGGCGTGCGCCAGATCCTGCTGGCCTCGGGGGTGACGGGCATCGAGGTGGAGGACCTGTGCTTCGCTGACGAGGCGCCGGTCGCGGAGCAAGCGATCACCGCCCAGTTCCTGGAAGCGAACTGGGACGCGCTCATCGCGGAGCTGGCCGAGATCCTGTGTGCGGACGCCGACGACGTTGACGAGGAGACCTATGACAAGCTACTCCATGTGCTGGCCGACCCGGCGTTGGTGGTGCGCCTGCTCGCGGAATGCCTGACCGGCGCTGCAGCGCAAGCGGCCGAGGGCGGCCGTTCCGCGTTCGTGGGCCAGATCGTGCAGCGGCTGGAGCGCATCATCCTGGCGCGCTCCAGCGCCGAATGGGAGAAGGTCAAGGCCAACGTGCGCGCGGCGGTCGCCAAGCTGCCGCCGGCGGTGCGCCCGCGCATCTTCGCCTTCCACGCCAACCACACGGGGCAGGGACCGCCCAGCCCGGATGAGGTCGTCGCCTCCCCCGCCAACGAACGTCTGCCCGGCGTGCTCAGGGAGCTGGCCGCCGCCTTGGCGGAGGCGCGCAACCTCCCGCGTGAGTTGGCCGACGCCTTCGTCGGCACCGAACGCGGTGACCAGGCGATGCATCTGCTCGGCGCCGACGCCCACCGCCCTGCCAGCCGCCTGGCGATGATCCTCAACGGCATCGCCGCGATGAAGTTCGAGCCCCTGTCGCCGTGGGAGGAGATGACGGACCTGCTCCAGTCGGCGCGCGGGCAGACCACCCTCGCCGATGCGGTGACGACCCTGCTGGAAGTCCTCGACAAGGAAACCAAGCTCGACGGCTACTCCAAGGTCGCGACCGAGCTGGAACGCAAGACCCGCGAGCTGATGGACCACAACCAGCGAGCGGCCGCGCTCTCCGCCCTCGCCAGTCTCGCCCGCCACGCCAACGAGTCCGGCGACTACCCCGCCTGGCAGCGCCTGCGCGCCCGCGCCGCCCTGGAGGCCATCGGCACCGATGCCATCCTGCGCTTCGCGGGGCAGATGATTCGCGCGGCGACCCCGGACCAGGCGGAAACGGCCACCGAGCTTCTGGTCTTCCTGGGCAAGGCTGCCGCGCCGATGCTGACGCAGTTGATCGCGGAGCCGCTGATGCCGGGCGCCGACACCGCGGTGATGGAGGCGCTGGTGCGCCTGGGCGATCAAGCGGTGCCGGAGCTGTGCCGGGCGCTGCACAGCGGCTACACCCAGACCGGGCAAGCGGTGGTGCGCGTGCTGTCGCGCATAGCCACGCCGCAGGCGCTCGAGGGGCTGGGCAAGGCTTTGGGCGCGCGCGACGTGCTGGTGCGCCTGATGGCGGTGCAGGCGCTCGGCAAGACCAACTCCCCGGGAGCCGCACGACTGCTGTTGCCCGGCGTCACCGACCACTACCCGTCCATCCGGCGCGCCGCCATCGCTGCCCTCGGCGACTTGCGCAGCGCGGAGTCGGTGCCCGAGTTGTCGCGGGTCGCTACCGGCGGCTCGGCTCTGCCCGGCCGAGCCATTGGCGACCAGCTCGAGGCGATCTGCGCCCTGGGCAAGATCGCCGGCGGCCAGGCGATCCAAACCTTATCGCGCGTGCTCCGGCGCCGCCCCTGGTTCGGGGCCGCCAGGGCCGACGAAACCAGGCTCGCGGCGGCGGCGGCCCTCAAGCGCATCGGCACCCCCGAGTGCCTGGATGTGCTCGCCGGCTACATCAAGGACAAGCGGCCGGCGGTGCGCGCGGCGTGCCAGGAGATGTTCGAGGAGATGCAGGCCGACCGCCCCCGGGCCTAACCTTCAAATGGAGCCGAACGCGTGACTGAACAGGACCTGAACGTGGGCACCCCTACGGCGCGGGGGGGCCACCCAGCCCGCACCGATGACAGCAACGCCGCCGCCGTGCAGTTCTCCACGCAGGTGGAGCAGGCGCTGGTGGCGGTGGCGACGGCGGTGCGCAACAGCACCTTCTACGGCGTGCAGCACTCGGTTGCCGTGGACTGCCTGCAGGAGGCGACCGAACGCCTCAACGTGCTGCTGCGCGAACGCCCCCGGCTGGAAATCAACGTTCAGACCGATCAGTTCGTCTTCGACAACCTGCCGCTGCCCGACAATATCGGCACGCTGGTGCCGCTGGCGGAGGAGCTGCTGGCGCGCGAGGTCGGCTGCATTACCATCACCCCCGCGGTGGAGCAGCGCGAGCTGGCGGTGCTGGCGGAGGTGCTCATCACCGATCCCCGCGCGCTCGAGCTTCAGGGCGGCGCCAAGGGCGCGCTCGAGGGCCACGGCGTCACCCACCTCGTGCTCGAACCGCGCCGCAGCGACCAGCCCGACGACATGCAGGAGCGCCAGGCATTCGAGATTTACCAGGATGCCGTGGACACCGTCCGCCGCGCCATGAACGCGGTCGAGCGCGGGCAAGTCATAGACGTGGTGGCGGTGCGCGCGGTGGTCGAGGATATGCTGAGCTCGCTGCTCTACGACAGCTCCGGGCTGGTGAGCCTGGCCGCCATCAAGAGCTATGACGAGTACCTCTACGAGCACTCGGTCAACGTCTGCATCGTCGCCATGGTCTTCGGCTGCACCCTGGGGCTCAACCAGAAGCAGATGATAGACCTGGGCATGGCCGGCATCCTCCATGACATCGGCAAGGTCTTCGTGCCGCTCGACATCGTGCGCAAGCCGGGGCCGCTGACCGAAGAGGAGTGGATGGTCATGCACACCCATCCCCTGGTTGGCGCCAAGGTGCTCGCCACCACCCCCGGCGTGCCGGACCTGGCGGCGGTGGTGGCCTTCGAGCATCACATCAAGCACGACCGCACCGGCTATCCCAAGACCGCGCGGCCGCGCGCGCTCAACTTCTACAGCCACATCTGCACCATCGTTGACTGCTACGATTCCCTAACCACCGTCCGCCCCTACCGCGCGCCGGTGCGACCGGAGCAGGCGGCGGGGTGGATGCTCTACTCCGGCAGCAGCCAGTTCGAGCCCCGTCTGCTGCGGCGCTTCGCCCAACTGCTGCGGCTTTATCCCGTCGGCGCCATCGTCAAGCTCGACGGCGGCGAGTGGGCGGTGGTCAGCGGCGGCAGCGAGCGCGATCTCTCGCGCCCGGTGGTGCGCCTGCTCGCCGATGCCAACGGCGGCATGGTGCGCGGCTTCAAGCGCCTCGACCTCAGCGTGCGCGACCCTCATGGTGGTCACTCGCGCTCCATCGTGGACTGCCTGCAGCCGGTCAGCCGCATCGCCGAGATCGCCTCCGTCCTCGCGCGCTAGCCCACCTTCCGCAGCATCGGCCCCGAGATGTTCTTGTGAGCCCGTTCTCCCCGCTGCCGGGGGCGAGCCTGAGCGTGGCGCGTCCTGCGGCGGTCGGGCTGGCGATTAAGCTGATTCAGATGCACGCCCCCGCAGGTGCGCGATCACCGCTTGCATCTCCGCCGGCGGGTCGGCGGTGAACTCCAGGCGCTCGCCGCTGCGCGGGTGGTCGAAGGCCAGGTAGTAAGCGTGCAGCGCCTGCCCGGGCAGGGCCGCGACCAGCCGCCGCGTCTCGGCATTGAGCCGCCCCTGTTCCGCCTTGCTCCGCCCCCCTCCATACGTCGGGTCGCCCACCACCGGGTGCCCCACGTGCGCCAGGTGTACGCGGATCTGGTGGGTGCGCCCGGTCTGCAGCCGCGCCTCGACTAGGGTCATCGGCCCCAGCACCTCGCGCACGCGCACCTCGGTGATCGCCTCGCGCGCCCCGGGCTTGCCTTCCCGCGCGGGGTCGAGCACCGCCATCATCACCCGCTGTGAGGGATGCCGGCCCAACAACGTGCGCACGACGAAGTGATCCGTCCGCGGCCGTCCCCATACCAGCGCCAGATACCGCCGCCCCGCGGTGCGCGCCTTGAGCTGCGCCGCCAGCGCGGCGTGGGCGAAGTCGTTCTTGGCCGCCGCCAGCAGCCCCGAGGTATCCTTATCCAGCCGGTGGACGATCCCCGGCCGCAGCTCGCCCCCGATGCCGGACAGATCGCGGCAGTGGGCGAGCAGCGCGTTGACCAGGGTCTCCTGGCGGCGACCGGCTCCCGGATGCACGACCATGCCCGGGGGCTTGTTGACGACGATCAGATCGGAATCCTCGTGGCGGATGTCGAGGGGCAGCGCCTGGGGAATCAGATGCGTGGGCTGCGGCGGCGGCAGGCTGATGGTGATCTCCTGGCCCGCGCGCACGACGAAGCGGGGCTTCACCGCTTTCCCGTCAACCGTGACGGCGCCCGCCTTGATCAGCCGCTGCGCCTGCGCCCGCGACAGCTCGGGCGCGCGTCGCGCAATCAAGACATCGAGGCGCTCGCCCGCGTCGGCGGACGCGACTACGAGCCGCGTCATGGGCGTCGGGGCGCAGCATGCCTTGCCCCTGCCTCCGCCTTCATCCCCGTTCATCCAGGCTGCTTCTCCCGGCCCGCCTTGCCAGCCCCTTGAGCCCGAACCACCCAATAACTCCAAGCGCCATCAGGCCGAGGCTGGCGACCTGCGCCTGGGTCAGGCCATCCCACAGCACCTGCGCGGTATAGCCCTTGCGCCAGAACTCGACGACGAAGCGCAGCACGCCGTAGAGACCGAGATAGGCGGCGAAAAGCTGGCCGCCGGCGCGCGCGCCCGGCCGCCGCAGCAGCAGCAGCCCGAAGATCACCAGGCTGCCCGCACTGGCGTAGAGCTGGGCCGGGTGGCTGGGCGGAGTGAGGCCGGCGCCGCCGTCGCTGAAGCGCGTGGCCCAGGGGAGATCACTGGGGCCGCCATAGCAGCACCCGTTGAGGAAACAGCCGATGCGCGCGACGGCATAGCCCAGAGCCATCCCCGGCGCCCCGCAGTCGAGCATGGCGGCGAGGGCGGTGCGGGTCGCACGTGCATAGAGGGCGACCGCACCCAGGCCTCCGATGAGCCCGCCGTGAAACGACAGCCCGCCGCGCCACACGAACGGCAGGTCGCGCCAGGTCAGGTAGGGGTCGAGCGCCACGAAGACGATGCGCGCGCCGATCAGTCCCCCCGCCAGCGCCGCCAGCCCGCCGTCAATCATGCGCTCCGGCGCCAGCCCGCGACGGCGCGCCTCGCGCATCGCCCACAGCGTGCCGGCGACGAACGCCAGCACCAGCATCACGCCGTAGGAGCGCACCTCCAGCGGCCCCAGTCTGAACAGCGTCGGCCGCACTCTTACTTCTCGCTTTCCGTTGCCTGGCGGCGGCGGGGCAGCGCCGCCGCCAGAATGATAAGCCCCACCCCCGCCGTCACCGCGATGTCGGCGACATTGAATACCGGCCACACCCGCAGGTCAATGAAATCCACCACGTGGCCCAGGCGCACGCGATCAACCAGGTTGCCGAGCGCCCCCCCCAGCAGCATCGCCACCGCCACCGTGAGCAGCGTGGAGTGAGCGACGGCGGCGCGAGCGTACACCAGCAGCGCCAGCGCGATCACCGTCGAGGCCGCGATCAGGTAGGTCGTGGCCTGGGGCAGCAGGCCGAAGGCGCCGCCGGGGTTACGCTCCAGCGTCAGCCGCAGCCAGCCTCCGGCGACGGGGTGCGGGTGATGGGCGGACAGCAGGCCCACCGCCGCCGTCTTGGTCGCCTGGTCCGCCGCCAGCGCGGCGACGGCCACCCCCAGCAGGAGCGGCCAGCGCGCGCGCATCATGTTCGCCCGCTGCCGCCGGGAGGGATCATCTCGTCTCCCGCCGTCCCTGGCACTCGACGCACAGCGTGGCGTGAGGCAGCGCCCGCAGGCGCTGCAGGCCGATCTGCCGGCTGCAGTTGTCACACTTGCCGTAGGTGCCGCGCTTGACCTTGGCGAGCGCGTTACGCACCCGCGCCAGCGAATGGTGGATGCCCTCCAGCATCGCCTGGTCTTTCTCTTTTTCGAACGTCTCCGAGGCCATGTCCGCCGGGTGGTCATCGTACCCCGACAGCTCCATCACCACCTCCGACTCGGTGGCGCGCCCCTTGGTGCTCGCGATCTCGCGCAGTCGCTCGAGCAAGTCCTGTTCCTCGGCCTCGAGCCGCTTGCGAAAGCGCTCAAGTTCAGCCGTCTTCATGCCTCGCCCTCTCCCATGATCACGCTGGCGCAGCGCGCGCACAGCGACGGATGTCCCGCCTGCTCTCCCACCGTGGTTTGCACCAACCAACAGCGCGCACACTTGCCGCCCGGCGCCGCCGCCACCTCGACCGCCGCTTCCGCCGCCGGCCGCACCTCGGCCTGCGACACGATCAGCACTCGCGCCAGCTCGTCCCCCAGCTCGCGCAGCAAGCGCGCCTGCGGCTGCGGCGCGTGGATGGTGACCGCGGCGTGCAGCGGCTGATCCACCACGCCGGTCGTGCGCGCGCGCTCGAGCGCGCGGTTGACCTGCTCCCGCACGCGCAGAATCTCCTCCCAACGGCGCCCCAACTCCGGGTCACACCCGTCAGCCGCGGGCCACCGCGCGAACTGCACGCTATCCTCGTGCGCGCCCGGCAAGTGCTGCCAGATTTCCTCCGCCGTATGGCTCAGGATCGGCGCCAGCAGCCGCGCCAGCCCGCCCGCGAGCGCGTACAGCGCCGCCTGTGCCGAGCGCCGCCCGCGCGACCCGGCAGCGGTAGTATATAGGCGATCCTTCAGCATGTCCAGATAGAACGCAGACATGTCCACCGCGCAGAAGTCGTTGACCGCGTGATAGACGCGGTGGAACTCGAAATCCTCGTAGGCGCGCGTGACCCGTTCCGTCAGCTCCCCCAGCCGGTGCAGCGCCCAGCGGTCAACCTCCGCCAGGTCGGCGGGCGCCGGGGCGTCCGCCGCGGGATCGAAGTCGTAGAGGTTGCCGAGCATGAAGCGCACGGTGTTGCGGATGCGCCGGTAGGCCTCGATCACCTGCTCGAAGATGGACTCCGACATCGGCATGTCGGACTTGAAGTCCACGTAGGCGACCCACAGCCGCAGGATATCGGCGCCATAGACCTCGGCGATGGCGTTGGGGTCAACGATGTTCTCCAGCGACTTGCTCATCTTGCGCCCGGTCTCGTCGAGGAAGAACCCGTGGGTGAGCACGCAGCGGTAGGGCGCGCGCCCGCGGGCGATGATCGAGGTCCACAGCGAGGCTTGGAACCACCCCCGGTGCTGGTCGCTGCCCTCCAGGTAGAGGTCGGCGGGCGAGCGCAGGTTGGCGCGTGTCTCCAGCACCGCCGCGTGGCTCGCGCCTGAATCGAACCACACGTCGAGGATGTCGCTCTCCTTGCGAAACTCAGTTCCGCCGCACGCGCCGCAGGCGGTGCCCGCCGGCAGCAGCTCCGCCGCCGGCAGCGTGAACCACGCGTCGCTGCCGCGCTCGGCAAATACCGCGCGCACCGCCTCCACCGTCTCCGGGGTCAGCAGCAGCTCGCCGCAGCCCTCGCAGTAGAATGCGGGGATGGGAATGCCCCACACCCGTTGGCGCGAGATGCACCAGTCCGGCCGCTCCGCCACCATGCCGACGATGCGCTCGCGCCCCCACGGCGGCACCCATTTCACGCCCTCAATCGCTGTCAGCGCCTCGCGCGTGAACTTGTCCACCGCCACGAACCACTGCTCGGTGGCGCGGAAGATGATCGGCTGGTGGCAGCGCCAGCAGTGGGGATACGAATGCTCTGATTCCGCGCTCGCCAGCAGCGCCTCGCGCTCTCGCAGCTCCGCCAGGATCGGCGCCTCCGCCTGGTCGTAGCGCAGGCCCGCGAACTTCCCGCCCTCCGCCGTGAAAATCCCGCGCCCGTCGAGCGGGCTCAAGGTCGCCAGCCGGTACTGCTGGCCGGTGGCGAAGTCCTCCTTGCCGTGCCCGGGCGCGATGTGCACCAGGCCCGTGCCCTGCTCCAGGGTCACGTAGTCGGCGAGCACCACCACCGGCTCGCGCTCCACGAACGGATGGCGCGCGCGCAGGCCCTCCAGCTTCTCCCCCGGCCGCGTCGCCAGCACCTCGTATCCATCTTTCCCGACCGCCGTCATCACCGCTCCCACCAGCTCCGCCGCCATCACCAGCAGCTCGTCGCCCGCCCGCACCAGCGCATATTCGAACCCCGGGTGCGCGGCGACGGCGACGTTAGCGGGCAGGGTCCACGGCGTGGTGGTCCAGATAACCAGGTAAGCGGGCGTCCCCGCGGGGGCGTCGGGGAAGCGCTCGCGCACATCGCTGACCAGCGCGAACTTGACGAAGATCGAGGGCGAGGTCGCCGGCGCGTATTCGATCTCCGCCTCCGCCAGCGCGGTCTCGCAGGTCGCGCACCAATAGACCGGCTTCAGCCCCCGGTAGACCGCATCGTGCGCCACCAGGTCGCGGAATACGCCCAGCACCGCGGCCTCGTAGGTCGGGTCCACCGTCAGGTACGGGTGCTCCCACTCGCCGCGCACCCCCAGGCGGCGAAACTGCCGCCGCTGCACTTCCATGAACTTGACCGCGGTCTCGTGCGCGCGCCCCCGCAGCTCCATCGGCTCGATCTGGTGGCGGTCGAGGTCGAAGGTGCGCAGCGCCCGCATCTCCGTCGGCAGCCCGTGCATGTCCCACCCCGGCACGAACGGCGCGTCGTAGCCCTGCATCGTCTTGAACTTGACCACGATGTCCTTGAGGATCTTGTTGAGCGCCTGGCCGAGGTGGATGTCGCCGCTGGTATAGGGCGGCCCATCATGCAGGATGTACTGCTCGCGCCCCGCGTTCTGCGCCTGGATGCGGGCGTAGAGATCGAGCTCATCCCACCGCGCCTGGATCTCCGGTTCGCGCTGCGGCAGGTTGGCCTTCATGGGGAAGGCCGTGCGCGGCAGGTTGAGCGTGTCCCGGTAGTTCCTAGTCTCGCGTTCCATGGTCTCCCGTTCTCATGTGGCACAACCGCCCTCGGCTGTAGCCCCTAACGTCGCCACCACCTCCGCCAGCGCCTCCGGCCACGGGCGCAGGTCGTCGCGCCCTTGTAGCTCCAGGCTCAGGTGGCGCAGGACCGAGTACGCCGGCCGCCGCGTCGGCGTCGGCCATTCACTCGCCGATATGGGCTCCACCCGCGCCGGGCTGCCTGCCAGCCGAAGCGCCTCCGCCGCCAACTCCGCCCACGAGCTGCCTCCAGCGTTCGTTATGTGATAAGTGCCGTAAAGCCGCGACCCCACCAGGTGGCGGGTGATGGCATCGGCCAGGTCGGCGGCGCTGGTGGGCGAGCCCACCTGGTCCGCCACCACTCGCAGCGTTGGCCGCTCCCCCGTCGCCGCGGCGGAGACCGCGTGCTCCCGCGCTTTGCCCAGGATGCTGAGCACGAAGTTGCGCCCGTGCGGCGCGAACAGCCACGCCGTGCGCACGATGAAGTGGCGCACTACCAGCTCGCGCACGTGACGCTCACCGGCGAGCTTGCTCGCGCCGTACACGCCCAGTGGTCGCGGTTCGTCGTACTCGGTGTAGGGCGCTCCCTTTTCGCCGTCGAAGACGAAATCGGTGCTTATGTATATCATACCTGCGCCGACCTGGCTACAGGCGGCCGCGACGTTCCACGCGCCCAAGGCGTTGACGCGGAACGCGCGCGCCGGGTCGCGCTCGCAGCCGTCCACATCGGTGTAGCCCGCGCAGTGGCACACCAGGTCCGGCTGCGCCTGCCTCAGCCCCGCCTCGACGGCGGCGCAATCAGTGATGTCGAAGTCGCCGACATCCACCGCCACCACGTCGTGCTCGCGCTCCAGCCGCGCCGCCAGCTCGCGCCCCAGCATGCCCTGGGCGCCGGTGACCATTATGCGCATCGCTTCACTCGCGCCCTCCCAGTGGTGGCCGAGCCAGGTGCAGGCCCGCGCCCGGCGCTCACCGGTACAGCCCCAGCAGGCTCTTGATCCGAATACCCAGCATATCGCGCAGCATGCGCAGCGAGTCGCGCACCGGATCCACCTTGCTGCGCGGCGAGTTGATCCACGTCACTGCCACCTCCTTGACGCGCAGCCCGCGCTTGAGGGCGATGAACAGGACCTCCACGTCGAATGCGAATCCCGTGATGGTCTGGCGGCGGAAGAGATCGCGCACCACCTCGCCGCGGAACAGCTTGAACCCGCACTGGGTATCTCGAAATCCGCGCAGCGCCACCGCCCGCACCATGAGGTTGAAGATGCGCCCCATCCCCTCTCGATACCACGGCTGGCGCACCCGCAGGTCCGACTGCGGCAGCCCTCGCGAGCCGATGGCGATGTCGCAACTCTCTCCTTCCACCGCCGCCAGCAGTTTCTCTACCTCCTCGATGGGGGTGGAAAGATCGGCGTCGGAGAACAGTACCCACCGCCCCCGCGCCGCCAGCATCCCCACCCGTACCGCCGCCCCCTTGCCCGGGTCGGCCTCGCGCTGCAGCAGCCGCAGCCGCGGCTCGTCGCGCTGGAAGCGCGCCACCACCCGCGCCGTCGCGTCGCGGCTGACGTCGTCCACCACCGCGATCTCCCATACGTACGGCTGACCGCGCAAGTACTCCATGACGCGCTCCAGCGTCGGCCCGATGCGCTCCGCCTCATCGTGCGCCGGAATGATCACCGACAGGTGGATGGGCGCCGCCCGGTCGGTCTCGCTCCCCTGCTCACCTGTTCCCCTGCTCACCTGTTCATCCGAGGGTCACCTGGCTCGAGTCTCCGAGCATGAACTGGTGCCACGCGGGGCGGCGGTCGCTGGTATGGACGACCACGTTCTTGCCGATCAGGCTGTCGCGGATGCGTCCCGGGATGCGGCGGATGGCGCTTGCCCCGAGCACGATGCTGTTCGCCAGCTCGCTGCCCTCGATCTCGACATCGCAGTAGAGCGAGACATAGGGGCCCACCACCGAGTCCACCACCCGGGCGCCGCGGCCGATGATGGCGGGGCCCTGGATGACGCTGTTGGCGATGGTGGCCCCCTGCTCGATCACGACCCGCCCCAGCAGTTGGCTGCGGCCGTCCACCTGCCCCTGGTTGCTCTCGGCCAGGGTGTCGAGGACGATGCGGTTGGCCTCCAGCAGGTCGCCCAGGGTGCCGGTGTCCTTCCACCAACCCCGGACCTCGTGCGAGCGCACCGTCAGCCCCTCGTCAATCAGCGCCTGGATGGCATGCGTGATCTCCAGCTCCCCTCGCCCCGACGGGCGCAGGTTGTCAATCGCCCGCCACACGTGCCGGTCGAAGAGGTAGACGCCGACCAGCGCGAGGTCGCTCGGCGGGTGCTCGGGTTTCTCCTCCAGGCGCACCACCCGTTCCCCCTCCAGCACCGCCACCCCGAAGTCGCGCGGGTTGGGCACCCGGCACAGCAGGATCATGGCGTGAGCCTGGTTACGCTCGAACTCGCGCGTGAAGTCGTGGATGCCGGAGGGCAGGAAGTTGTCCCCCAGGAAGACGACGAACGAGTCGTCGCCGACGAAGTCGCGGGTCAGGCCCACCGCGTGGGCGATGCCGCGGGGGGCGTCCTGCTCGACGTAGGTCACCCGCAGCCCCCACTGCTCGCCGTCGCCCACCGCCTCCATGATCTCGGGGCCGGTGTCAATGCTGCCGGGGTAGTCGGGGTGGCGGCAGCCGACGACGACCGCCACCTGCTTGATGCCGGCTCTCGCCAGCGACTCCAGGCAGTAGTAGATGATGGGTTTGTTGGCCAGCGGGATGAGGTGCTTGGTCATGGTGTGGGTCAGCGGGCGCAACCTCGTCGCCCGGCCTCCCGCGAGAATCACTCCCTTCAATACCGTGCCCTCCCCAGATCTCGTCCGCTCCGCGCATTCCAGGCGAAGCAGAACGAGGCGATCCGCAGATGGCTCAGCCCTGCCGCCGCCGGCCAGTGTCTGCTGGCAAAAGGAAGTTCACCCGCCTCCGGCGGGCGCAAGTTCGCTTTCGGCGCCGCCGAAGGGCTCGTGCGCTGGCTGCCTGCAAGCCCTATCCGCCCCGGATACGGCGGGCCATCGCCCGGACGTGGTCGGGGGTGGTGCCGCAGCACCCGCCGATGACCTTGACCCCCATCTGCGCAAAGCGCGCTGCGTAATCGGCCATGGTCTCCGCAGTTGCGGGGAAGGTGGTCTTGCCGCCCACCAGCCGCGGCATCCCCGCATTCGGCTGCACCATGAGCGGTCGGTCGGTCGCCGCCATCATCGCCTCGATCACAGGCACCATCACCTCGGGCCCGGTGCCGCAGTTGGCGCCGACAATGGTCGCCCCGTAGTCCGTCAGCGCGCGAGCGGCGTCAGCCGGGGCAACCCCCATCATGGTGCGCCCGCTGGGTTCAAAGGTCATGGTCGCCATCACCGGCAATCCCGCGGCGAGCGCGGCCGCGATCGCGAGCTTGATCTCGTCCAGGGCGTAGAAGGTCTCCACCGTCGCCGCGTCCGCGCCCGCCTCGGCCGCCGCCTGGGCCTGCTCGCGGAAAGCATCGGCGGCCTGCGCGGGGTCGAGATTGCCCAGCGGCGCCAGCACCTCGCCTGTCGGCCCCATGGACACCGACACCATTATCGCCCCGTCCGCGGCCGGTGCGCCGCCTGCGGCCTCGCGCGCCAGGCGCACTGCCGCCTGGTTGAACTCCGCCGCGCGCTCCCCGAGACCCCATTTCGCAAGCTGAATGCGATTGCCGCCGAAGAAGGTGTTGGTCTCGATGATGTCGGAGCCCGCCTCGACGTAGGCACGGTGGACCCCCAGCACCTTATCCGGCTGCTCGATATTCCACAGCTCGCGGCAGGCCCCGGCGAGCAGGCCGGCGGCCTCCAGCATGGTGCCCATGGCGCCGTCGCCGATGAGCGGGGCGCGGCTCAGCCGGGCCAATAACCGGGCGCTGTTCGTCTGTTCGCTCAAAGTCGCTCCTGCCTCACGTCGCGAACCAAACCACCAAGGTACAAAGACGCGAAGAAAGACTATGGTAGGCGAGGCGCCTGTCCTGAGCCGAGCTGAAAGGCTCCGGCTATGTCATTCCGAGGAAGCGACGCGACCGAGGAATCCCCTACCAGGGATGCCCAAGGCCAACCATTGCAGCCGCGAGCAGTTCCCGTTGGGAAGGCGTTGCCTCCCCAACGGGAAGGCAGCGTTACCCGGTAGGGCATCCCTCGCGTTGCGGCTAGGTCGCGGAGCGACCGCCGTGTCCCTAGGTCAGAGACCGGGATGGCGGCCTTTAGGCCTAGCCAGCGGCCCTCCGGGCTTAGCCACTCGGGATGACACACCCATTGGGTGAGCGCTTCACG
>DATLAK010000032.1 GCA_035527535.1 Armatimonadota bacterium | reverse complement strand
CCGTGAGGTTGTCGGCGTCGTGCTCGATAACCCCGGTCACGCGCCTCAGCGACAGGGCGTAGTCAAACCGCTGCGGGGGCGTGCCGAGATCGAGCTTGGTGGCGGCGCCGACCGCGATGACCGCGGCGCCCTCATCAGCGGCGCCCGCAAGCAGCGACGCCAGCTCGCGCTCGGAGGCGGGGGTGAGCATGCCGGCGGGGGACCTATCGTCCACCACCAGGGAGGGCGGCGGCGGCGCCGCGTGATCGCGCGGGGACCTCGGCTCCGCGCCGGGTCCCACCGCGGGCAGCTCGTCGGGCAGCACCTTGCCCGGGTTGCACCAGCCGCGCGGATCGAAGGCGCGCTTGACGGCGGCGTGGGCGGCGAGGTCGGCGGGGGCGTAGAGCAGCACCATGGCGTCACGTTTCTCGCGACCGATGCCGTGCTCGCCGCTGATGGTTCCGCCGGCGGCGATGCACGCCTGCAGGAATTGGAGGCTGGCGCGCTGGGCCCGCGCGCGCGCAACCTCATCCGTGCTGGGGAGAATGATCTCGGGGTGCACATTCCCGTCGCCGGCGTGGAGGCAGTTGACGACGTGGAGGCCGTTGCGCTCCGCGATGTCCCGGATTTCCCGGAGCACGGCCGGGAGTTTCGAGCGCGGCACGACGCCGTCGCTCGTCAGGTGCGCGCAGGTGAGCCGCGCCACGGCGCTGCCCGCCGCCCGCCTGCCGGCCCACAGCCGCTCGCGCTCGCGCTCATCGGCGGCGCTGCGCACCTCACGCGCGCCCAGCCGCCGACAGATCGCCTCGCATCGCCGCGCCTCATCCGCCAGCGCCTCCGGCAAGCCGTCAACCTCGATGATCAGGATCGCCTCCGCGTCGTGCGGATAGCCGGCGTCCATTGCCGCCTGCACCGCCTGGATCATCGGCCGGTCCATCATCTCGACGGCGGCGGGGATGATGCCGGCGGCGATGATATCCGACGCCGCCTGGCTCGCGGAATCCATCGCGTCGAACGCCGCCAGCAGGGTGCGCACCGCCTGCGGCAGCCGCCAGATGCGCACCGTGACCTCGGTAACGATGCCCAGCGTCCCCTCCGAGCCGACGATCAGCCCCAGCAAATCGTAGCCCGGCGCATCCACCGCCTTGCCGCCCAGGTCAATGATCTCGCCGTCCGGCAAGACGACCCGCGCGCCGAGGATGTGGTTGGTGGTGACCCCGTACTTGAGACAGTGCGGCCCGCCGGCGTTCTCGGCGACATTGCCGCCGATGGTGGAGACCTTCTGGCTCGCGGGATCGGGGTGGAAGACCCACCCCCCAGCGGCCAGCGCGTCCTGGAGGGCGAGATTGACCAGGCCCGGCTGAACCACCGCACAGCGATTGGCGGTGTCTATGTGCAGGAGCCGATTGAGGCGCGCGAGGGCGATCACGACGACGCCACTGCCTACCGGCACCGAGCCGCCGCTGAGGTTGGTGCCGGCGCCGCGGGGCACGAAGGGGGCGCCGAAGCGATTGGCCGCGCGCACGACTTGCGCCACTTCCTCCGTCGCCGCCGGCAGCACCACTGCTCCCGGCGCCTCGCCCGTGAGCGTCGCGTCGTAAGCGTAGACCGCGAGATCGGCGGATGCCGTCAGCAGGTTGCGGGCGCCGACCGCCCGGCGCAGCTCGCGCAGCAGTTGGCGCGGCAGCCCGCGCCCGGCTCGCGGCGGCGACGCGCCCAACTCACTCACGCTCCGGGCTGCGAAAGGCGTCAGGCACCTCGTAGCCGGCGGCGGCGAGCAGCTCCAGCAGCACCTGGCGCTGGTCCTGATAGCTGCCGTCCAACAGCGGCACGCAGCTCAGGATCCCCGCGCGCCCCGCCGCCAGCTCGACCGCAAACGCCAGGCACGTCAGGCGCCCGCATGACTCGCAGTTGGTGCCCGGCAGAAGCTTGTAGATCTCCAGCTCCGTCAACCGCTGGCGGCGTTCGTGCACCGGCTGGATCTCGGCGCGCCGCGCGTGAACGTCATTGAGGGCGCTGCGAATCCAGTCAAGCTGGGCCCGGGCATCGGCCTCGTCGCGCACCTTGGCCATGAACACCGTGCGCGGGTAGAGGGTGATCAGGCGCCCGCTGCGATTGACGGTGAGCGCCGGCGCGGCGGGGTTGTAGATCGGCCGGCCGAGCACCGCGTTGAGGTACGGGAGCAGCTCGCTCACATCACAAGAGGTCTCGGCGTTGACCCGGATCTTGCCCGGTTCCGAGGGACAGGGCAGGATGCGGCTGATCTCGATGGCTCCGACCAGGTCCGACATGCTGCCTCCAATTATACACCGTCGCCGGAGTCTGGCAAATACAGCCATGCCGGGGGGTATCGGCGAGGAGGTGGAGACTACAGACCCGCGACGGCACGGGACGTAATCCGATTCCGCCCCACGTGGCCGCGCTGCTCGCGCACGAACGCCAGCAAGCGCCGAGCATGGGTGTCGCACGGGTCACCCAGGAGCCACCGGGCGAGGTAGCGCTCCGCGACGTCGTAGCGTCGAACGGCCACACAGCAGGCAACGAGGTCGTAGCATGCCTGAGCATCCTGGGGCTCCAGGTCGGCCAGGGCGCGGTAGTGCTCCAGGGCTTGTGCATCCTGTCCCTGCGCCGAGCGCACGTCGGCGAGCAGGGCATGAGCGCGGCTGCAGCGCGGCTGCTCGCGCAG
This sequence comes from Armatimonadota bacterium, assembly GCA_035527535.1. Taxonomy (NCBI): domain Bacteria; kingdom Bacillati; phylum Armatimonadota; species Armatimonadota bacterium. The sequence continues at coordinate 2,183 of DATLAK010000032.1, read as the reverse complement.
CAGCCGCGTAAGCACCTGGGCGGCGGTGGCCTGGTCGCCCTGCTGGAGCAGGCGCTGTGCCCGCTCCAGCGCCCGCTCGGCGTGATCCATGCGCCTGCTGCGCGCGGCCGCAAGGCCCACCGAACACACGACCAGAACGGCGACGCTGGTCCACACCAGAAGTCTTACTCGGCGCATGACGATGATAGCCCTCGTTGACGAGTGGATGCATCGGCGTTATTCCACAAGCGCGCGAGGGCGCCGGCACGCGCTGCGGACGAGCTTGTACGGATACCCGTCAGAGCGCAGTTCGCGCGCGAGGGCGCCGGCGGCGTGTCTGCGGTCGCAGCGGCAGGGAAACCGCAGCCGCGCGCGGAATGGGCTACGACGAGTGAGCGAACAACCGGGAGGTCGGTAGTCACGATGACCACGCGGGCCTGGCTTGTGGTCCCCCTGTTGGCCGCCATGCTGGTCGCCACGTCGTGCGCGGAGACGCGGAAGAAAGAGGTTACCGACGTGGTAACTCAGTACCTCCAGCAGGAGAAGATGGGCGATTACCAGCACCAGTACGGGCTCTACGATACCCGATCGGCCTCCACCCTCCCTCTGCCGATAGGCGCCATGACCAGCCCGTTCCAGCCCCGGGAGCTGTGGTCGTACAAGGTCAAGGAGGTGACCATCGAGGGCGGCACCGCGCAGGCGCAGGCGGAGGTCGTGTTCCAGATCGCACAGATGACCGGCTTTCAGCCCGTGTACGAGCGCCACCAGCTCACCATCTACCTGGTGCACGAGGCGGGGGGGTGGAAGGTGGATGAGATCAAGACGCGCACGCAGGCGCTGGACGCGGTCGCAGGTCCGGGGGCGGGCGATCTGTGGCTGGCGCTGCAGAAGCAGAAACGGCCGCAATAGCCTCCGCCGGGGGCGGGAACGTCGGTGAAGGGACAGCGAGATGGAGCTATTCGAGGCTATCGAGCAGCGCGCCTCGGTGCGCGACTTGCAGGCGGTGGACATCCCGGAGGCCGACTTGGCGCGCATCCTCGATGCGGGTCGGCGGGCGCCCTCCGGCTATAACCGCCAGCCCTTCGAGTTCATCGTCATCCGCGACCCGCGGTCCCTGCATGAGCTCGCCCGGTGCCAGGCCTGCCTCGGCGGCGTCAACACCGCCGTCGCCGTGGTTGCCGACCCCGAGGCCTCCCGCTATTGGCTCGAGGATCTGTCGGCGGCGACCGAGAACATGCTCCTCGCCATCACCGCCTTGGGTTACGCCAGCGTGTGGATCGAGGGTCGCATCCTGCCGCGGGAGGAAGAGCTGAAGCGCATGCTCGGCGTGCCGCCCAAGCTGCGCCTGATGGTGGTGCTGCCGGTAGGGCGCGCGGCTGGGCCTGCGGCCCAGAAGGACAAGCGGCCGCTCGCAGAGGTCGTCCACCGCGAGCGCTACGGCCAGCGCTGAAGCTGCGCTCCCGGGCGCCTGCGCTCCGTTCCCCTTGCCGGCCGGCATCGGCCGCGAAGACCGCCGCCACCCCCCGCGACCGCCTACGGCCGGCGCGCGCCCGCGAAACGACGGCGGTAGAACCCGGAGCGCAAGGAATCAATGCCGACACAGCCGCGCCGGGAGGAAGCATGGATGAACTGGCCGTTGCCGATGTAGATCCCGGTATGGCCGATGCTGCCGTCGCCGCTGACGAAGTACAGGCGGTCACCGATTGCCAGCTGGTCGGGGGGGACCGCGGAGCCGCAGTTGAACTGCTCAGCGGCGGTGCGCGGCAGGCGCAGGCCGCAGTCGCGAAAGACGGCCTGGACCAAGGCCGAGCAGTCGGTGGGCCCGGGCGGCGCGCCACCGTAACGGTAAGGCAGGCCCCAGTAGCGGAAGGCGGCCTGCAGCAGGTCCGCACGCCCGTTGCTCCCGGCCGGCACCTCGACCCCTGCGACCAGCTCTACCTGATGCACGACCACGGCCTTCTGCGGCACCCACGCCAGCGCGCCATCGGCCATCAGGATGCCGTAGTGCTGCAAGTACCGGCAGGAGACGCAGAGGTTGGTGCCGCGGGGGACGGCGCACACGCGCTCCCGGCCGCGGGGGTCAATCAGCGCCGCCGTGTCCTCGGTGGCGACGCCGAGGTAGCCGACCACCGGCCCGCTGCGCGCCTGCGAAGCGGGCTGGATGCTAAGCTCGGTCGCTGCGACGTCCGGCGCTGCCTTTTCCT
>DATLAK010000031.1 GCA_035527535.1 Armatimonadota bacterium | reverse complement strand
TGCCAGTGCTTGGGAACGCGCGCCATCTGCTGGTCGAACCTCGTCCAGGCAACCTCGCCCGCGAGGTTGCCCTTTTCGTCCACCGGCACCCCCGGCAGTGACGGGCCCATGATCACCGACGTCCCGTGGTCAATCATGTTCTGCAAGGCCTGGTCCGAGCTCGCGTTCAGTTGCGCCCAGTTCATCAACTGGTACTTGTCCGTGGGCAGGCTCACCGGCCACACCTCGATCTCGATGGGCACCTCGCGGAAGGTCAGATTATCCTTCTCCGCCACCGTCCCCAGGTACAGGGTGACTCTGTGGGCGCCCGGCTCCAGCCCGTGGGTCTTCACCGTCAGCCACAACTGGGCGACCTCGCCCGGAACCAGCTCGATCACCCCCGAGCGGTCGAGGTCCGGCAGCACGTCATACACTATGTCGCTGAATGTTGCGCCGGCGACCGGCAGCACCCGCTGCAAGGTCACGTGTTCGGCCAGCTCCGGTGATTCATTGGGCGCCGAGCCGCCTGCGCGCGCGGGTCGTTGGAAGGTGCATCTCACGTAGATGGCCTTCGCCGTGGTGTTCAAGAGGTTGAGCGCGAGGTTCTCGAACTCGTTGCCGTACGCGGTGACCTTCACCAGCCGCTCCGATGGCAGCGGCTCGTCCACGCCGGCGGCGTACTGGTGTTTCACCACCGGCCAGGTCTGGAGATCCGCAGGAATCGCCCGCGGGTCAAGCGCATCCCACGGGTTGGGGTCCTGCCAAACCACGAAGGCGCCCGTGTCCCCCCCGGACCATAGACCGCCCAGCGCCGTCGCCAGTTCGAGCAGCTCTCGCGCCTGTTGGCGCAGCGCGCCGGCGGCGGTCGCGATCTCGGTGTTCGCAGCGCCGGCCTGCTTCATCTCCTTGACCGACCGCTCCTGCGCCCGCAGCACCAGCAGGTCGGCCCCCAGGCCAATGGACTCGGCGCCGGCCGCTCTCCCCGCCGCCACCGCTCCGTTCACCGCCTTCTCCACCCCCACATCATCACAGAACTCCGGCGCTTCCGTCCTCACCGTCGCGGTGGCCACGAACACCGGCTTCGTCTCGCCGTTGACCAGGAGCCTGACGCTGATGTCGAATGCCCCCCCGGCAGCCAGGAAACAGTTGACCTGCGCCGACGTCGCGCCAGGCTTCACGTCGTGGATGACGACCTCGCGTTTGCCGCTCGCCGCCACCGCCGTCAGCTCGATGAAGGCGCCCTCCGGCGCCGGCTGCTGCCACGTCACCAACCACGTGTTATCGCCCCAATACGCTCTGCCCGCGTTGATCGCGGCTTGGCCGGAGCGGTTCATCTTCGGCGTTGGCGCCGGCGAACCACCGGCGACGCTGGGATCGGCCCCGGTCATGGCGGAGTTGCCTCGCAGCGACGGCCACCCCACGCGCCCACCCGCGCCCCAGGTCAGGCAAACCAGCCGATCCGGAGACTGCATGCTCGCCATCAGCTCCAGCTTGCCGTCGCCGTCCAGGTCACCCACCGCCGGTGAGGCGTTCGCTCCCCCGGTAACGCCGGGGGCCGGCCTCACGCTGCCGTCCGAACTAATCATCCGCAGCCCCGCCCCGCTGCTGATCTCCTGGGTCATGCGTTGACCGACGACGACTTCCAGTTGCCCGTCACCGTCGAGGTCCGCCACCGCCGGCGCCCAGAAGATTCCGTGGCCCTCGAAGGTGGCCATCCAGCGGCGGGTGCCGTCATGGTTTTCGCAGTAGACATTTCCGGCTTTGTCGACGTGGAAGGTCTCCAGCTTGCCGTCGCCATCCAGGTCCACCGTGGCGTTGGATACGTAGCCATGCGCGAGGTCCTGGGTGCGCCACATGAAACGGCCGTTACGGTCAATGGCGATCAGGCACGGATACCGGTTCACGTCGCTGCGGGTGATGAGGACCTCAATCTTGCCGTCGCCATCCAGGTCCGCCAGGTTGGGCCCGGAGCGATCATAGGGCGCTACTTCCTGGAAGCGCCACTTGACCAGCCCGTGCCCGGTCAGGCAGTACACGTGCGTGGTTTGGGTGCCGTAAACGATCTCGGGTGCGCCGTCGCCATCAAGGTCACCCACCGCCGGGGGCCCCGCGGCGGACCGATCCCCGCAAAAGCGCCACAGGACCTCGCCCCGGGCGCTGAGGCAGTACAACCACCCGTCATGCAGCCCGAATAGCACCTCCCGCCCCGGCGCAGGGTGCACGTCGGCCACCACCGCGAGCTTGAAGTCCCCACTCGGCGAACCGGTACGGTATCGCCATCTCTCTTTTCCCTCGCGGCTGAGGCACACCACGTCACCCTGAGAGAGCACCACGATCAGCTCCACCGCCCCATCACCATCCACGTCTGCAACCGTGACCGGGGTGGCGATGTCGCCGTCGAGCGTGGTTTCCATCACCACCGACCCGTCTCCGTTGAGAACCATCACCTGCCGCCCGCTCGCGACCGCCACCCCGGTGGGCCGCGCCGCGCTCGGGTACAGAGTCGGCGTGGAGAACGATAAATCCGATTCACGAACCCACTTGACCGTCTGCGCCCAGGCGCCGGCCATCATGCTAGTGGCAAGCAACGACGCCATCACCAACTGGAATGCTCTTCTCATTACCCGTTCACCTCATTTCGCGCGTCCATCCGCGCTCATGCGCCACCCGGACCGCCCGGTGATCCTGATCGTGCGCCGCGGGTCCGCTACCGCCGCCGCAGCCTGATAGTCTGCTCGGCGATCTTGGCGCGATAGTCCATGAGTACATCGAAATCTATCTCGCTGCCGTAATCGCCGGTCGCCCAAACCCTTTCATCCGCGTGCTTCGGCTGACTGCCGATGATGGCCTCCACGGCTTCGTCACTCAGGGCCTGGGCCGCGTCAGCCTCAGCCGTACGGCCGGAGGCGCGTGCCTTCTCGATTTCCTCGCGCAAGACGTATAGCGCTCGCCAGTCCTCGACCCCGTCGCGCACGGCCTCCCACCGGCGCGAGCTGACGACCTCATCGTCGCTTTGGTACACCGCTCCGTAGGGCGTGTCCTCCAGCGGCCACCACATGTCGAGGTCCTTGTAGACCCAGAACCCGGACCCCGTCGCCCCGAAATACCAGGCCAGCCAGGGGCGCGTCCGATAGTGCCCCAAGGGCAGCAGGTCTTGCGCCGGTCCGGCAGCTTCATAGAACCAAAACATCTTTGCGTTCTCCTGGAACCATTTCACCAGCTCCCGGTCATGTTTCAGGACGTCAACCTGCGGCTGCCAGATGTCAATCAGGTCCTTGAACTCCTCTATATACTCAATGCGCACCAAGTTCGACGGATCGGCGTAGTTGCGCACATTGGGGTCGGCCCGCTTGGTCAGCGTGCAGAACTGGCGGAATGGCGGAATGTTGGTGAAGCCCACGATCCACGGCTCGTCAACGGGGTAGAAGGCCCACCGGTCGTAGCCGACGCCCATTGACTGCAGATGCTTCACCATCTCCCCGATCGCGGTCTTGACGCCGTTGAAGTAGAGCTCGCTCTCGGCGGGCGCCGCGACGCCCTTGGGGAAGATGGGGGTCGGATAGCGCCCCCACAGGAACTGCCAGTGCTTGGGAACGCGCGCCACTTGCTGGTCGAACCTCGTCCAGTCAACCTCGCCGGCGAGGTTCCCTCGCTCATCAACCGGTACCCGCGGCAGTGACGAGCCGTAGATCACCGACATCCCGTGGTCAATCATGTTCTGCAAGGCCTGGTCCGAGGCCGCGTCCAGGTGCACCCCGTTCATCAACTGGTACTTGTCCGTCGGTAGGCTCACCGGCCACACTTGGATCTCGATGGGCACCTCGCGGAAGGTGAGACTATCCTTCTCCGCCACCGTCCCCAGGTACAGCGTGAGCCGGTGGGCGCCCGGTTCCAGCCCCTGGGTCGTCAGCGTCAGCCATAGTTGGGCCACCTCACGCGGGGCCAGCTCGATCACGCCCGAGCGGTCGAGCTCCGGCAGCGCGTCATACGCTATGTCGATGAAGGCGCCGGCCACCGGCAGCAACCGCTGCAAGGTCACGTGTTGGGCCAGCTCCGGCGATGGCCGGGGCTTCGAGCCGCCTGCGCGCGCGGGTCGTTGAAAGGTGCATCTCACGTAGATGGCCTTCGCCGTGGTGTTCAAGAGGTTGAGCGCGAGGTTCTCGAACTCGTTGCCGTACGCGGTGACCTTCACCGGCCGCTCCGATGGCAGCGGCTCGTCCACGTCGGCGGCGTACTGGTGCTTCACCACCGGCCAGGTCTGGAGATCCTCGGGAATCGCCCGCGGGTCGAACGTATCCCACGGGTTGGGGTCCTGCCACACCGCGAAGGCGCCCGTGTCGCCCCCCGACCACAGACCGCCCAGCGCCGTCGCCAGCTTGATCAGCTCTCGCGCCCGCTGGCGCAGCGCGCTGGCGGCGGTCGCGATCTCGGTGTTCGCAGCGCCGGCCTGCCTCATTTCATTAACCGACCGCTCCTGCGCGCGCAGCAGCAGCAGGTCGGCCCCCAGGCCGATGGACTCGGCACCCGCCGCTCTGCCCGCCGCTACGGCCCCGTTCACCGCCTGCTCCACCCCGGCATCATCACAGAACTCCGGCGCCTCCGTCCGCACCGTCGCGGTGGCCGCGAACACCGGCTCCGTCTCGCCGTTGACCAGGAGCCTGGCGCTGATGTCGAATGCCCCCCCGGCAGCCAGGAAACAGTTGACCTGCGCCGACGTCGCGCCTTGCTTCAGATTCTGGATGACGACCTCGCGTTTTCCGCTTGCCGCCACCGCCGTCAGCTCGATGAAGGCGCCCTCCGGCGCCGGCTGCCGCCACGTCACCAGCCATGTGTTGTCACCCCAATACGCTCTGCCCGCGCCGATCGCGGCCTGGCCCGACCGGATCATCTTCGCCGCCGGCGCCGGCGAACCAGGGGCCACGCTCGGGTCGGCCCCGGTCATGGCGGAGTTGCCCCGCAGCGACGGCCACCCCACGCGCCCGCCCGCGCCCCAGGTCAGGCAAACCAGCCGATCGGGATACTGCATGCTCGCCACCAGCTCCAGCTTGCCGTCGCCGTCCAGGTCACCCACCGCCGGCGAGGCGTTCGCTCCCCCGGTAACGCCGGGGGCGGGCCTCACGCTGCCGTCCGAGCCGATAACCTGCAGCCCCGCCGCGGACCCGCCGGACATGCGCTGGCCAACGACGACTTCCAGTTGCCCGTCGCCGTCGAGGTCCGCCACCGCCGGCGCCCAGAGAATGCCGTAGTTCTCAAGGGGAACCGTCCAGCGGCGGGTGCCGTCGTGGTTCTCGCAATACACGTTTCCGACTTTATCGGCATGCAATATCTCCAGCTTGCCGTCGCCATCCAGGTCCACCGTGGCATTGGATACGTATCCGTGCGCGATGTCCTGGGTGCGCCAGATCAATCGGCCCTTAGGGTCAATGGCGATCAGGCACGGATACCGGTTCACGTCGCTGCGGGTGATGAGGACCTCGACCTTGCCGTCGCCATCCAGGTCCGCCAGGTTGGGCCCGGAGCGATCATAGGGCGCTACTTCCTCGAAGCGCCACTTGACCAGCCCGTGCCCGGTCAGGCAGTACACGTGCGTGGCTTCGGTGCCGTAGATAATCTCGGGTGCGCCATCGCCATCAAGGTCACCCACCGCCGGGGGCCCTGCGAGGGAGCGATCCCCGTAGAAGCGCCACAGGAGCTCACCCCGGGCGCTGAGGCAGTACAACCACCCGTCCTGCAGTCCGACTATCACCTCCCGGCCCGGCGCGGGGTGCACGTCGGCCACCACCGGCAGCTTGAACTCCCCACGCGTCGAACCGGTGCGGTATCGCCACCTCTCTTTTCCCTCGCGGCTCAGGCACACGACGTCACCATGAGCGAGCACCACGATCAGCTCCACCGCCCCATCGCCATCCACGTCTGCAACCGTGACCGGGGTGGCGATGTCGCCATCGAGCGTGGTTTCCATCACCACCGACCCGTCTCCGTTGAGAACCATCACTTGCCGCCCGTTCGCGATCGCCACCCCGGTGGGCCGCGCCGCGTTGGGGTACAGGGTCGGCGTGGAGAACGATGAATCCGATTCACGAACCCACTTGACCGTCTGCGCCCAGGCGCCCGCCATCATGCTGGTGGCGAGCAACGACGCCATCGCTACCTGGAATGCTCTTCTCATTACCCATTCACCCTGATTTCGCGCGTCCATGCGCGCTCATGCGCGCACGGCGGCACCACATGATTTGTCTCCGCATTACCTTCGCCCGGAGCACGGGCCTATCCTGCTTGCAGCAGTAGGAGTGAACGTGGCCGTAGGATAGCTGGTCTTGCACGGGGTGGCGGCGATGGCAAGACGATGCTAACGCGACTCCGATTCCCGCCCGGTGGTCAGTCGCGAGCCGTCCGTCTCATCGCGTCCCATAACCTTGCTTAGGGCTCACGTCGGCGGCTTCGCGGGCGCGCTTTCACCATAACCGGATGGGTATGTGGTCGAGATCCCGCATGTAGGGTGCATCTGTGACAGAGTGCGTCCGTCCGGCGTGACGGTTGCCCGGGGGCTGCATTACCTACTCGCGGGTTGGAAGCGGGTGACGGCTAGTGGGCTGCCTGGGCGAGCCGACCGCGATTCGAACCAGCGACCTTGGCCTTCTTGGCGCCCGACACGACGCGCAGGTGCCGGGGTTTGGGGCGCTCGCCAGGCCGCAAATCACGCTCAAAACCGAGTTTGAATGGGATTTCGCGCGTCCACGGGTAGGGCCTTGTCTTCTTTTCCGCTACGAAGCGGGCCCCCGCTACCATGATTACAGAAGACGTGCCGTCACCGGCGGCACGTCTTTTCTCATGGTATCGGGTGTCACCCGATCCGCTACTACCAGAAGACATCTGCTGGGCAGCGTCCCCGTGCAAGCCTCCCGGCGACGGGCCGGCCCCCTCGTCATCGTGCCCCGCGTTCGGCACCAGCAGGAAGTGCGCCTTGCCGGTTTGCGATGCGGGGTCGTAGTCGATGCCGCGCAGGAAGGCGCGAACCAGCGTCCGCTTCTCCTCGATGGTGCCGATCTCAACCAAGCGGTCAAAGCTCCGGGCTAGGGCCAGAGCATGGTCAACCAGCAGCGCCGCCTGCTGCTCTCGATCCTGCTGCTGGCCCAACGCCGCCTCGCGGCGCTCCAGTTCCACCATCTCGTCCCTGAGCTTCTCGATGCGCCGGTCCACCCACTCGCGGTTGGTAGGGGTGATGTTGTCGAGCAGGTTGTTGATGATAGCCTCGATGTCGGCGCGGCGCTGGCGAACCTGGGCCGCCTCCGAACCGTCAGACCGTCCCGCGCCAGCTACCTCCTGCTCAATCATCTTGCGCAGCTTCTTGTCGCCGCCGTTATCCAGGTGCTCGTGGACGATGCCGCCAATCTGCTCCATCACCCAGCCCTCGATCAGCTCCTGGGATATGACCGAGCGCTCGCAGCAGGAGTTGCCCTTGCTGACATAGCCGCTGCAGGCGTAGTAGCGGGTCTTGACCTGGGAGCCGTCATTGCGCTTGCGCCCCTTGCGCGTGGCATAGCCGTGCCAGTTGTGCCCGCAGCGCTGGCAGCGGATGAGGCCACTCAGCAGGTAAGACGACGTGGCGCCGCGCCCGCCGCGGTAGTTGTGGCAGCCCGAGCGCTCACGCCTGACGGCGCGCTTACGCTGCGCCTCCTCGAACAGCGACCTGGGAATGAGCGCGGGATGGGCGTCACGAACGACCACCCAGTCATCAGGCCGGTTCTGCTCGGGGCCGGTGCCGGGGATACCCTTGCGCGCCACCGCATGGCCGTTCTGAATGCGGTGGAACTTGGCGAAGGTGAGGCGGTTCCAGACGAGGTCACCGACGTAGGCGGGATTGAGAAGCATGTCCCGAATCGAGGTCATCGCCCACTTGTCGCCGTGATGGGATGACCACGAGCCAGCGCGAGGGGAGGGGAGGCCCTGCTGGTTCAGCCGGTCGGCGATGCCCTTGAAGCCCAGACCGTCGTGGACATACCAGTTGAATATTCTCCGCACCACCTCCACTCGCTGCGGCTCGCCCGGCACCAGGCGGCAGTGATCGCGCTTGCTGAAGGTCAGGGACTCCCCTCGCGGCACCTCGCGGGTCACCTTGCCATCCTCGTCCAGCACCAGCTTGGAGCAGTCGGGCTGGTAGCGCACGGTCATCAGGAACTGGCCATCACCGGAGAAGTAGGCCAGGTCGTAGCCATAGGGAGGGGTGCCGCCGTTCCACCAGCCCTCGGCGCTGCGGCTCAGCAGGCCCCGGATGGTTACCCGCGAGAGGTCCTTGCACTCCTGGCGCGCCTGCCACTGCTTGACCGGGCGCAGCAGGTCATCGGTGTCATCGCCATTGAAGCCCTCGGAGACATAGACAATCTCGACGCCGGCCCGCCGCAGTTGGAAGCGGTAGTAGCCGGCCTCGTCATTGTCCAGGCGTCCGAATCGCTTGATGTCGTACACGAGCACGAACTTGAAGGGGCAGTCGCTGGCTGCGGCGTCCTCGATCAGCCGCAGGAAGGATTTGCGCTGGTCGGCGGTGGTGCCGGAGATGGCATCGAATCGGCTATGGTAAGTGGCGGAGGTTGCAGATGAACCGAGCGCTTGCCAAGGGGCCTGCCTTGCGCTAGCCTGGTGAGGCAGGGGGCCGGGGTATGGCTTCACTCGTATTGCGTCCCGACGAGTCGGGATCGCTCCCGTCGAATCGCCGCCCCGGCCCACTCCCTCCCGCCTGCCTGATCGGCCGTTTGCGCCCCGATCGCTCGGGGTCGCTGAGAGAGTCGTGGACTGACGGGTGGGCCTGCTCATCGCTTCGGCTGCGCTCAGCGCAAGTCTATCACATGGGAGGTGACCGTGGAACCGCAAATCTGGTGGGTGGGCATTGATGTAGGCCGTTTCTTTCACGCCCTGTGCGCCGTGAATGGTGCCGGTGAGGTGGTTTGGCAGCGCAAGCGCGTCCCCAACACCACCGCCGCCATGCGCCGCGCCCTGGACGAACTCCGTGTCTGCGCAGGCGCCTGCACCGTGCGCTTCGCCTCCGAGGAAGCCGGCGGCAACGCGCGCGCCCTCATGCGCTTGCTGGCGCAGCGCGAGGAGACCGTCTACCTCGCCCAGCCCCTGCGCGTGCACCGCTTCCACCTCGCGCTGGGCCAGCCCCATAAGTCCGATCCCTATGACGCCCAGGTCATCGCTCAGTTCGCGCGCCAGAATCATGCCGCGCTCCCCCGTGTGCGCCCCATGGAACCACAGCTCGAGGCCCTGCGCGTGCTCTCCCGGCGCCTGGAAGCGGTCTCCAGGGACCTGCGCCGCTGCCTCAACCGCCTGCGCGCCACCCTCGCCGAATATGCCCCGGAGTGGCTGGTGTGCTCCGTGTTCTCGGACTGGTCAACCGAGGCCGCCCTGGGCACCCTGCAGCGTTACGCGCGCATCTCCAAGCTGCGCCGCACCCCTCTGGGGCGCCTGGCCCAGGCCCTCAGCCGCTGGACCCGCGGCCGCTTCGGCGCCGATCACGCGAGCGCCCTGCAGCAGGCATTCGCCGAGGTCTGCTTGCCTCCTGCGGTGGAAGACGCCTATGTCCAGGCGCTGGAGTCACTGCTGCGCCAGATCCGCACCCTGCTGGCCGAGAAGCGCTGCTTGCTGGCGCTGCAGGCCGAGTTCGGCTATGGCCCCGAGACCGCCGCCATCATCGTCTCCGAGGCCGGCGCGGTGGCGGACTTCCCCACCGAGCCCAAGTTCGCCACCTACTGCGGGGTGACTCCCATCAAGCGCCAGTCCGGGCTCTCGGCGGGCTCGGCGCACCTGTCGCGCTTCACCAAC
>DATLAK010000030.1 GCA_035527535.1 Armatimonadota bacterium | reverse complement strand
GGCATCGAAACGCCAGAATCAGGCGAATCGTGCGCGTGAAAAGGCCATCGGGGCCGACAGGCGCGATGCTCTCGGTTCTGGTCGAGAGAGGTTTCGAGCGCGATAGGTTGGTGGAGGCGGTGGGAATCGAACCCACGTCCGCAACACCCCCGACTCCGCTGTGCGCCACCAGCCGCCTGCGCTGGCTTGTCGGCCTCGGCGGGTTCAGCCGCAGGTCGCGCCTGCGCTGGCGCCATTGGCGCGGTTGCCTGTGCGCGACACTGGTTTGACCGGCCCCACGCGGGGGCATGACGGCGGGCTCGGTCGCGTTCAGGAGCCCGCGTAGCGGCCACAGCGCCGGCCCTCGTCGAGCATGGCGAGGAAGTTGGCCGTCGGGACGTAGTTGGCGACGCTGTTGCCCGAGCCCAGGGCCCAGCCCCCGCCCGGAGCGCATTCCTCGATGCAGCGGCGGGTGTAGGCGCGCACCTCGTCCTCGGTGCCGCGCGCCAGCACGTCCATGTCCACGCCGCCCAGCAGCGCGACGCGGTCGCCCCACCGCCGCTTGGCCTCCCACACCGGCATGATGACATCCTCGAACGAGTGCCTGGCGTCAATACCGATGTCGTCAATCAGCTCGTCCATGATCTCATCGAGCCTGCCGCAGGAGTGCATCAGCACCGGCTTGCCATGGCGGTGGGCGATCTCGCAGATGCGCCGCTGGGTGGGGAAGATGTATTGGCGCAGCACCGCGGGCGAAACCAGGGTGCCGCCCTTGAAACCCATGTCATCGTTGAGCCACTGCGCGCCCACGAAGTCCATGCCGGCGGTATTCTCGACCACCTGGCACAGGATTTCGCCAATCCGCTCCACAACCGCGGCCACCAGGTTCGGCTGGTCCACCAGCGCGAAGCTGAAGGCTTCGAAACCCATGAGGAAGGTCAGGTTCTCCAGCGGCCCGCCGGGGATGGTCGGCACCACCTTCATCCCGTCGGGCAGTTGCCGCCCCACGGCCTCCAACATGCGAAAGGCGGCCGGCGTGACCTCGGGCCACGGGTAGGCCTCGAATTCATCCCAGGTGGTAATCGGTCCCGTCGCCTCGTTGACCCAACCCCGATGCTCGCGCGAGAGCTGCGCCGTGTCCGCCGCTAGCAGCCGGGGCCTGGGGAAGCTCAGGTCCACCCCCTGGGTGACGTAGTCGTACCCCATATCGCGCCAGAAGCGCACCCGCCAGGCGGCCCACGCCTCCGTCTCCTCCGGCGGCGCCGGGGGCGGCTCCTGGATGGCCTCCATGATCTCCTGGTCGTGGAAGAGCTCCGAAAACGGCACGCGATCCGGCTCGCCCTGCCGGAGCACGACCTTGAGGAATCTCTCGAAACGCGGATCCGGGGTCGCCATGTGTCCTCCGTAGGTGCCGCCGCGGGACAATGCCCGCCGCGCGGTCGCGCCGGTCACCGCCGTCCTCGGGCGGGTGCAGTTTCGGCGTTGCCCAGACCGCCTCCTGCACCGCAAGCGTCCGTGACGAAACGCCTGGGGGCAAGGGCTAGGGGGCCATCAAGAGAAGCGTCGGAAGCCCAATCGTGAAACTTCCGGCGATGGATGGCGGCAAGAGCCACCCACATGTCACACGCGCCCGCTCAGGCCTGACTGATCCGCGGAAACCTTGACCGGACGCCAGCAACAAAGGAAGCACCTGGACGGCTCGCGTGAGCGCTGCAACTGCCTGATGGGCATGGTGCACCCCGACTCCCGTCGGGGTGAGGGGGGCCATGCTGGCGTCTGTTGAACGACCGGCTCACCGCCCAGGTGCTATATTCACATCTCGAAAAAAGCCCATCGCTCGTCACTTCGAGGATGGGCATTCGGGGCCCTTTCGAACCTGCGCTGTGGCCGGCTCGAAAGTCCTTATTCGCCTGTCGCAGCATATAGTACCAGACGCCGCGTTGTCTGTCAACGCTCCTGGGCAGACGCACCCCCCGGGCGGGCAGCGCCGGCCAGCCGCCGACGGCTCACTGCACGACGCGATTGTCGTCCTCCGCCGCGGGCTTAAGCAGGGGCCGCGGCGCCATCAGCCTGCCCGCCTCGATGACCTCAAGGGCGACCTGCTTCATGGGACGGCGCTGGTCGCGACTGGCCTTCTGCAAGCGGCGAAAGGCTTCCGCTTCGGTCAGCCCGGCGCGATCCATGAGCACCCCCTTGGCGCGCTCGACGAGCTTGCGCGCCTCCAGGGCCTCGTTGAGGTCCTGCCGTTCGCGCCGGAGCTGCTCCAGTTCGGCGAAGCGCGACGCGGCGACATGGAGCGCCGACAGGAGTTGACAGCGGTTGACGGGCTTGACCAGGTAGGCGCAGGCGCCCGCCTCCGTCGCGGCGCGCACGGTTTCATCGTCGCTGTACGCGGTGAGCATCACCACCGCCACCGGGCGCTTCTCCAGCAGCCTGCGCGTCGTCTCGATCCCGTCCAGGCCCGGCATCTTGATATCCATCAGCACCAGATCGGGCTGCGCCTGCTCCGATTGCGCCAGGCATTCCTCGCCGTCCCTTGCCTCGCCCACCACCGTGTGGCCGGCTGCCGTCAGCAGCCGCCGCAGCTTGAGCACGGTCAGGCCCTCGTCCTCGCAGACCAGAATGCGCATGCTCCTGAGCCCTGTCGGTTCGCTTACCGCCGCCCTACATTTGCCGACCATCTTGACCCCTTTGCATCATTGCTACCTCGGGAAGCGCACCCACGCCACCGTCCCGCGGGCGCGACCGCGCGGGCGCTCGAAGGCGATGGTCCCGCGCAGATCCCGCTCCGCCAACACCCGCGCTATCTCCAGGCCGACGTGCCCGTGCAGGTGGGCCTCGAAGCCCTCCGGCAGGCCGCTGCCGTTGTCCGCTACCTGGAGCGATATGCTGCCGCCTTCCTCTTTCATCTCGACTTTGACGACGCCGCCGCGCCCATGGTTCAACCCGTGCTGCACGGCGTTGCTCACCAGCTCGTTGACGATGAGCGCCACCGCGGTGGTGCGCTTGGCGCTCTGCTTGAGGGGGCAGGCGTCCACCGTTACTTCCACCCGCTGGTCGCTGCGCCGACTGCCGGTCACGACCAACGGCACCAGCCGCGCCAGCACCTGCGCCACGTCCACCGTCGCCGCATCCTGGTGGCGGCTCAGGAACTCGTGCACCATGGCAATGGCCCGCACGCGTTGGATGCTGTGCTCGATGCTCTCGGCGGAGGCGGCCCCGCCGCGCTCCAACAGCTCCAGTTCGAGCACGTCGCACACCGCCTGGAGATTGTTCTTAATCCGGTGGTGCGCCTCCTGCACCGCCAGGCTCAGTTGCTCCGAGCGCCGCTGTGCCTCCCGCAGCAGGAAGACGTTGTCCAGAGTGATGCCGACCTGGTTGGCGAGCGCCATTGCCATGTCAATGTCATCGCGCGTCTGCGCTGTCGGGCGCTCCCGGTCTTGCGCCAGGCAGACCCCCCAGCGCCCCCTGCGGGTGATGATCGGCACCGCAATGGCGCAAGGCGATCCCAGGATCCGGCAGTAGTCCGCAGGCAATCCATCCGCACCCGCGACCTCTGCTGAATGCACGGCCTGACGCTCGCTGAGCGCGGATGACAGCAGGGGAGCATTGCCCAGCGACGCCAGCGGCAGTCTGCGCCAGCGCGCCTCGGCCAGCCCGTAGGCGCCGACCGGTGCCAGCAGATCTTCTCGCCTGCGGTACTCCAGCCCCAGCACGCGCCGAGCGCGCAGCACCCGCGCCATCGCGCGACACATGATCGCTATCGTCTCCTCGACCGAGGAACAGGAAGCGAGCTGCTGCGCCGCGTGGCTCAGGACCGCCAGCCGCTCGGCGCGCAGGCGCGCCGCCTGGTAGAGCCGCATGTTCGCCGCCCCCGCTCCCAACAGCGCCGCCAGGATCTTGAGCGTGCCCACCGCCTCGCGCGTGAACGGCGTCGCGTCAGGGCCGCCGACCACCATCACTCCGATGGGCGTGTCGCGCTCCGCAACCGGCACGATGATCGCGCTGCGAAGCCGATCCGGCAGCACCGCCCGCAGTGCAGGGTCGAGTCGGCGGGTGCGGCGAAGGTCGCGGCAAATGAGCGGTTTGCCGCGCTTGAGGATCTGCGCGCTGACGCTGCCCTCTACTGCTATGCGGCCGCCTCTGGCGATGTGCTCGGTACCGACGCCTCGCGCGGCGGTGAGCACGAAATCGCCGCCCTCGACCAGGTAAACGACCCCCGTTTCCAGGCCCAGCAGGCTCAGCGCATAGCTCAGGGCCCGCCCTGCAAGCTGCTTCGCGTCGGCGCCTCTGCCCACCGCCCGTGCCATACGGCCGATGGTGGCGAGCATGCTGCCGCGCCTGCGCAGGGTGCCCTCAATGCGGTCGCGCTCTCCGATGTCCACCCCCATGGCGATGGTTCCCAGAAAGCACCCCGCAGGGTCGCGGCCGTGGCCGTACCTCAGGAGCAGGGGTTTGCGCGATCCGTCCGGGCGGACGATGGTGACTTCGCAGTTGTGGATTCCGCCTTTGCCAGCGGCTTGGGAAGCGCGAATGGCAGCGACCTCTTCAGGTGGGAAGAGCTCTTCCCACACCCGCCCCAGGACGTCCTCGGGCTCGCGCCCCAAGGCCGCAAACACCGCGTTGTTTGCGAACGCGACCCGGTCGCTGCGGTCGAGCAGCATGATCGGGTCGCGGATGCCGTCCAGGATGTCCTTCCACGGCTGCGACTGCCCGCGCATCTGGGCCGACCAGTCCATGGCTCGGGCGTACAACCGGCTGTTGTCGGCCGCCAAAGCGGCCTGCTCCGCGAACAGACGCAGCACTTGCCGGTCCGCCTCTCGGAACACGCGGCGGCGCCGCTTCCGGGTAGCTATCAGCACTCCGATGACGCTGCCGCGCGCGATCAGCGGCACGACCACCAGGCTCTTGCTGTCGAGCCCGATGGCCGCCGGGCAACCGAGATCTGCATGCGTCTCGGCCGAGTTGCCGCTGATGACAACTCCGCCGCTTTCCCCCAAAGCCTTGAGGCCGCTGGGAGCGATCGGCAAGAGGGGGGAGGCGTGCACGATATCGGGGCTGATCTCACCGGCCGCGGCCCTGCATTCCAGGTGCTCCCGGTCGGCGGCGGCGAGGAGGATGAAAGCGGCGTCGGCATCTGCCGCCCCGAGCGCCTTGGTGGCGATCTCCTGGAGCGCCTGTGCCGGGTCGGACTGCGACGCGACCGCCGCGCCCGCCGCCTGCACGGCAAGCAGCACCTCGCCGACGCGAGCCAATTTCCGGTTCTCCGCTCGCAGCCGACGGCACTCACCCGCGGATTCCGCCGGCGGCGCCTTGTCCGCGCTGACCGACATTGCTCTCCCAGCGAGCGCGGCTGCCTTCTACCGCATCTTCGTGCAGTCGCGCCGACGCCCCGTTGTATCTATTCGACGCCGGAAGCGCCGGCCCTTTCGTGGAATGAACGCTCCAGCAGGAGCACCGGCGCTGTGACGCGAACCTCCCGCACGCGGAGGTGACGACGATGGATCACTGCTTGTTCTGCAAGATTATCGGTGGCGAAGTGCCCGCCAAGATCGTCCACCGGGACGATCACGTGGTCGCTTTCCATGACATCAATCCCCAGGCACCGGTGCACATCTTGGTCGTGCCTGTACGCCACGTCGAGAGCGTGCTCGACCTGCAAGCGGCCGACAGGTATCTGGTCGGGCGCCTGTGTGAGATCATCGCCCGGTTGGCGCGCGACCTCGGAGTCGCGGAAGGCGGCTTCAGAGCGGTCATCAACACCAACCGCGACGCAGGCCAGTCGGTTCCCCATCTCCATGTCCACGTCCTAGGGGGACGTCAGATGGCATGGCCGCCGGGATAGAGTCGGTTCCGTTCGGCCGCTGAACCGGCCGGCACAGGACGCTGCGCGCGGTGCTGATCCCCCTTTGGGAGCGCCTTTATGGCCGCCGCATGCACACGTCTGTGTGCGTTTGTGCCATTCGCGGGCGGACGTTGACAAGGGGGCTGGGTGACGCTATAATCAGGCGACGATGGGGCCTGTGACGAGGGCGCCATTCCGGGTCGCAATCAGGCAGGAACGGAGCGCAACCCCCGACGTGATCGAAGCTCCGGGAATGCTGGTTGGGTCCCAAGTCAAGTGTTTCCCAGGGAAGGGAGGGATATGTTTGCCGCTGGTTGAGATTCGAGACAACGAGTCGCTGGAGAACGCTCTAAAGAGGTTCAAGCGGCAGTTGCAACAGCATGGCGTGCTGGACGAGGCCCGACGCCACGAGCGCTACGAGAAACCGAGCGACCGGCGCCGGCGATTGGCCGCGACATCGGAGCGCCGTCGGCGCAAAGCGAATGCACGTAACAACCGTTGACAGTTAATGAGCTGGGCACCTCCCCCGCGGGCCGGCGCTACCGGGCGCGGGGGTTTGTGTGCCATGGGCTCCTTCCTCGGGGTCAGCGCCTGCGGTTCCCCAGAGGGCAGATTGGACGAAGAACAAACAGAAGTCACCGTGGTCGTGGCAGGTAACGGCGAAGCGACGGGCCTGCCGGGCAGCCGCGAGCGAACCCCGGGGGTCACAAGGGACGGGCCCGAGGCGCGCGGCGACGAGCCCGCGGCCCGGAGTTTCGCGGGCGAGGCGTGCCGCGCCCGCGCCGCCGGCGGCCGGTTTCGCTCATGCGTGGCGCGCGCCGTCTTCCTCCGGCGGCCTGAGCCCAGCCGGGCGCATTCCCCGGTCCCTGCCTACCCTCTCCATCGCCGTGTCCGTGGCGGATCTCTCCGGACTCTACCATGTCTGCCATTATCGAGCTAACGGCCCGTCTGGGGCGGCGCCTGGGCGCCGGCCTCAGCCGGCGACGTATGCTGCTGCGTGTGGCTCTGGGCCTGGCCACCGCGCTGGCACTCGCCGCCATCGTCGTCGGGCATGGGTACCAGTCCACGCGCGTGTTTCTGATGAGTGGTCAGCCCAGCCCCGAGACCATTCGCGCCCCGCACACTGCGACCTACGTTGACGAGCGCGCGACCGAACAGCTGCGAGACCGGGCTCAGCAGTGGGTGACGCCGGTGGTGGTGGTGAGGCCGGAGGCCATCGCTCACGCCGAAAACGAGGTGGCGCAGCTATTCGCCCTGCTGGTGTCACGCGCCGCGCGCGGCGAGGATCCCGCTCGCGTCCTGCCGCAGGTTTCGCCGCCGACCCTTGCCTGGCTTGAGAGCCAGGCAGCGGACAAGCTGGCCCTGCTGGCCGAACCGGCCAAGCAGATCGTGCGCGAGGCGATGCGCCGCCAGATACCGGACGAGGCTGACAAGGTGCAGGCCGCCCGCGAGGCCGCGGGCGCCGCGGCGGCCAAGTTGGCGCTCAAGGAGCCCGCGCGGGAGATCGTGGCGGCCGTCGCCCAGCGCGCGGTGCGACCGAATCTGGGCTATAACGCCGCGGCCACCGAGGACCTGCGCCGCGACGCGGCGCGCTCCGTGCGCCCGGTGGAGAAGACCGTGGTCGCGGGCGAAGTCATCGTGCGCCAGGGGGAGATCGCCGGCGCTGATGACATTGATGCCCTGCGCGCCGTCGGATTGCTGAGCGCGCTGCCCAATGTGCGGCAGATGCTGGCCATAATCGCCCTGTGCGCGCTGGCGGTGGTGGGACTGGCGGGCTATGTTCGGGTGCAGCAACCGCACGTGTACGAAGACACCCGGCTGCTTGCTCTCACCGCCCTCATCGGCACCCTGGCCCTGTTCGCGGTCAACCTGGTCAACCTGCGCGGGCCGCGGGCGGAGCTGCTGAGCATGCTGTCGGTGACGGCGGGGGTGATGATCATCGCCGTGCTGGTGGGCAATCGCATCGCGGTCATGGTG
>DATLAK010000029.1 GCA_035527535.1 Armatimonadota bacterium | reverse complement strand
CGTCGGCGATACCGGTGGCGTTGGCGGGTGCGTGGGCACGCCGGTCGCGGTGAGGTCGGAATCCTTGACGGTGATGTCGAAGACGACCGAGTTCGGTTGCCGGCTACACTCTATTTGTACCGTGTTATTGGTCACATTCCCCGGTCCGGTTACGGCGATATCATCAGCCAGCGCCAAGGCCACCCGCAGCGGGGTGTAGTCCTTAAGCCCGAGAATGAACGGGTCCAGGTTTATCCAGTGCTCGCGGTGGTTGATGACTCCCGGCGCGCCGAACTCGACGAAGGTCTGCAGCATTGCCGCCGGATGGTTCTCCGTGGCGTCCTGCCAGAACGAGACGAAGGGATGGTCCTTGATTCGCACATCCACCGGCTGCCAGCCGCCAAGCTCGCCCAGGCGCGTGACTATGCGGGCGACTTGGTCGTGGGGCTGAGACGCCGGGAAGAGTATGCTGACCGTATCCATGCCGCCGTACGAGCTGACCAGGACCACCACCCGGAAGGGGGTGACGTCGGCCACCTTGGCGTCGGGGGCGCGAGGCCCGGCAGGCGGCGCGGCCGGCGAGCCCGGCGCCTGCACCGACCCCGGCCGGGCTGACAACATCATCATCAGCGCACCCACCAGGCTTGCGCTCAGCCTGAGGCCGCGGCGGGCTCCATGGGTTGCCAGGCGGTGTGGGATGCGGCTGTACGTCCGATGTATCACTGGGGTGTCCGGATCGCACGCCCTCGCGGGCGGTTCCTGATCCGGATTCATTATAGCCGCCGCCGCCGCCCAGGTCAATCCTTGCGCCGCGCGCCGGTCACGTCGTCCAACGCACGACCGCCCCCCGCCATGACCCGGCGCCGGATCGCCTCGACAAGGAAGGAGTGTCGCCGGGCGCAGCGAAGTTCGATCCACCCAAGGTGAGAAGGGGAGGGCGAAGCCCATGTCATCTATTCGGGTGCTGATCGCGGCGGTGCTGTTAGGTGTAACTACGCTGTCGGCCGCGGCAGCGGAGAAAGGGCCAACCGTGTCGTCAATAAATGTGTGCGATTTCGGGGCGAAGGGGGACGGACAGACCGATGACACAGCCGCCTTCCAACGAGCGCTGGAGGCAGCGGCGGCAGCGGGCGGCATCGTCGAGGCGGGCGTTGGGAACTTCCTGATCAAGGGCCATCTGGACCTCCCCGACCACGTCACCCTCAGCGGCGTGTGGACGGCCCCCAGCGCCCACTCAGAGTACAAGGGAACCACGTTGCTCGCGGTCGAGGGCGAAGGCTCCGAGGAGGGGCCGCCTTTCATCTCCCTGGGCACCAATTCGACCCTCAGGGGCATCACCGTCTTCTATCCCAACCAGAAGCCCGATGCCATCAAACCCTACCCCTGGTGCATCGCCGGCCGGGGAGGGGAGAACCCCTCGATCATTGATTGTCTGCTCGTGAATCCCTACCTGGGGGTGGACTTCGGCACTCGTCCGGCGGGCCGTCACTACATCCGCAACCTCTACGGCCAGCCGCTGCGCAAGGGCATCTTCGTTGACCAATGCTACGACATCGGCCGCATCGAGAACGTGCACTTCTGGCCGTTCTGGGCGCATGGTGACGCCAACTCCCAGGCGGTCAAGTTCAACCACGAGCACGGCGAGGCGTTCATCTTCGGGCGCACCGACTGGGAATATGTGCTGAATACCTTCAACTGGGGATACAAGGTCGGCTATCGCTTCATCCAAACCGAGGCCGGAGCGACTAACGGCAATTTCCTCGGCATCGGCTCGGACGCGAACCAGACGAGCGTCATCGTCGAGGCCAGCCAGCCTTACGGTCTGCTGATCACCAACGGCGAGTTCGTCGCCTTTCTGGGCGAAGAGCCGGTCGAGGTGCGCGTGCTGGCGACCAACACCGGCGCGGTGCAGTTCCAGAACTGCGCTTTCTGGGGGCCGGCGCATCACATCGCGTCGGTCGCCGGCAAGGGCGTGGTCAGCTTCAACAACTGCCACTTCCAAGATTGGCGGGAAGGGGTGCCCGCGATCCAGGCGAGCGAAGGCTCGCTGTCCGTGATCGGCTGCACGTTCTCCCGGCCCAGCCCGCAAGTCGAGCTCGGCGCGGCGGTGCAATCGGCGGTGATCATGGGCAACCAGGTGCGGGGCAAGCTCGACCTGCGCAACCACAGTCAGGGTTCCGTGGAGATCGGCCTCAACGTCGCCGCCCCGGCCGGATAGCGGGGCTCAATCAGGTTCAGGGCTAGGGAGAGAAACGACAACGCGCCCCGGCCCTCGAAGCCGGGTGTGATCGCGAAGAGGAAGAAGAAGAGGAATTCCCCGACTCAGGCGAGGAACCCGCGCCGGAAACGGGAGAGGCGCGGGACGACTCCGAGGACGAGGACTGAACGCCCGCCCGGAGCCTGTGGGGAATCCTCTGCGTCGCCCTGCGCTCGTGGAGGGGTCGGCTAACGCGCGAGGGTCACATCGAGCGCCACGATCCCCTTGGGCGGAACCTTGACCGTAAACCGCGCGCCGTCAGGGACGATGCGGGTCACGGGGAATCGGGTCGCGAGGCGGACGGCTTCGATGGGCTGACCCATGTCCACCTCGGCCCTGGCGTAGGAGGCGCGATCACTCTCCACCAGCACGCGCAGCGCACGGCCGGCCGTTTCCATCGCGAGAACCCGCACGGACTCACGATCGCCGCGGAGCGCGGGCGCCCCCGCCGCTTCGCAGATCATGCGCACGCACGCACGCAGGAACGCCGGCGACACCATGCGGCCTGGCAGGTCCTGTGTGAAGGTGAGCGGCTCGCGCGCGTCCCCGGCGCCGGCGCGTGCTTCCGCCTCTGGGGCGTCCTCGATGCTCACGGTTGGCGCTTCTCCCACCCCGTACGCCCAGCAGACGAGTTGGTGCGGCGGGTGCACATCCTCAAATCGCACGTCGGGCGGAGGAAGTGAACCCGTGGCGCCGCCGACGAGGATGATGGCCGCATGCGCGCGGCTGAAGATCGAGCGCAGCTCGTCTTCGGGGAAGAGGCCGGGGTTGATGACCACCAGCGGACCCGTCACCTGGTCCACGTCCCGGACGTTGACCGTGGACTGCACGGGCGCCCCTTCGGCCATCAGGTGGAACAGAATCCTGTGCGTGGGCCACCGTCCGGTCGCGATGAAGTCGTCGAGCTGGTTATGCAGGACCGCGTCGGACCACACCACGCTCGCGCCCGGCAACCCGCGCGGCACGCCCGCAAAGGCCACCTCCCAGGTCTCGCGCAGGCGGGTCCACTCTTCGCGCCGGAGGCCATCGCCGAGGCACACCATGAGGCCGGTCGCACAGCGGGCAGGCCGGCCGTCTGCGCCGCAGTGATACGTATTGGCGAGCATGCAGATCTCGCGCTCGAGCACGGCTGGCGCGTGACGGAGAAGATCCCACTGCTCGTTGGTATCGCCGACGCTGTGCAGCACGATGAGCTTCGAATCGGGCACGCACGCGCCGATCAGCATGAGCATGGCCAGGTAGTCATAGTGGCGGTTGGGGCCGCCGGCTTCGAGGCTGATAGCGCCGGCGACGGTTTCGACGACGAAGCCGTCGACGCCGGCTGCGGCAAGCTTCCGGTAGTCCATGCCGTAGCGGTAGAGCGCCTCGAAGGGGTCTCTGGTCCAGGCCGAGTTCACCATGAGGCGCTTGCCACAGTCATGGAGAGCGCTCGCGACCTTCGCATGGAAGCCGGCCCACCTGTCGGCGTAGAACGTGATCCACCTGCGCCGCCGGTGCGCCCAGATCCAGTCGGCGCGCTCCATCATGCGAGCCGGGTTGCCGTCGCACGGGCCGGCGATGGGCGCCGGCAGCGCGATCCCGGTGCTCGCGGCGAACTGGCCGAGCATGTCGTCGGAGTAGTCAGCCTCGTTCAGGGGCAGAAACAGCGGGCCGTTGCCATCGGCGGCGTGCCAGCCGTCGAATCCGTAGTCACGCATGACTGCGACGAGCTGCGGGACGAAAAGCTCCTCGTAGTACGTGCCGTCGCGAAGCCGCTTGAGTGCGTTGATGTTCGGCCCGCTGTCTCCCGTTCGCCGCGTCTCGAGCAGCTCCCGGTGATCGCTCACCCACTCCTGGTGAAAAGCGTTGTTGAGGAAGAAGGTCATGGTCGAGAGGAAGACCGCGACGCCGCGGCGATGCAGTTCGTCGGTCAGGCGACGCACCTGGTGGGTGCTCCAGACCTGCCGGTCGCGCTCGGCGTTGAACGGATGCCCGCCGTAGGAACAGCAATCTGGGGGTAGGTCCTTCTCCGTCGCCAAGCCGCTGTGGGTAAGCACGAAATCGGGGGAGAAGACAAAGAGGGCGATCGCGTCGGGGATGAAGCCGAGCGTATCGAGGTAGGCAGCGGCGCCGAGGTCATCCGCGCGATTGTCGAAACCGATGAGCTCGACCCACACCCAGCGCTCGTAAGCGCACGCTTCACTCATCGGCATCGCCTCCCATCGTCGCGACCACAGGGCCGCTCAGGCTGGCTCCATTCTATCGGACCCGGGCCAGGTGTCAATACCGTCTCTTGCCTCTACGGATCAGTGGTCAGTCTTCGGTGTCTGGGGTGCTGTGTTGATCAATCGCAAGTACTCGATGCTCACCTTTGCCTCAGCGACGCCGGGCACCTCGATCACCGTCGGGACGCTCAGCCCTTGGCTCACCAGCGCACCCAAGAGGTCTCGCCAGTCTATCGTTCCCCGGCCGGGAGGCAAGTGCTGCGATAGGCTGCGGTCATTGTCCGAGATATGAAGGCAAGAGATTCGGTTTCCTAGCTCGTGGACCCAATCGCTCTGAGAGCGCCTGCTGTTCAGATGAATGTGGGCCGCGTCCAGACAAGCGCTGGCGCAAGAAGGGGTTGGTTCTGGGTATCTCCGCGGCGGCGTCGCGGCGACGGAAAGGCTCAGGTCCTTTGTGGTTGATGCGCGCGGCGAATAGCCCGTAGGCCAGCGTCTGCGCGAACATGTCGGCGAAGCCGGGAACCTTGAGGTCGGGCACGAGCGTCTTCTGGAATGCCTCGTGCAGACCGGCGACCAGATTGGACGCTTCACCGCGCGCGAAGGCTGTGACAGTGATGTCGCGGATGGGGTGGGTCAGCCGCGCCATGTGTTCCGCCAAGTCCTTGGCCGTGGCGATGGGTTCCGGCGAGTGCGACAGGAACGCGGAGAGAAGCTTCTGCGTCGCCTGTGCGCCCTCGGTGTCACGGCTGACCTTGCCGTCGGAAGCTCGGTGGG
>DATLAK010000028.1 GCA_035527535.1 Armatimonadota bacterium | reverse complement strand
CCGTCAAGGATTCCGACCTCACCGCGACCGGCGTGCCCACGCACCCGCCAACGCCACCGGTATCGCCGACGCCCACGCGGCCGGCGCCACCGCCGCGCAGGACGCCGCTGTACATGCTGGCAACCGGCGTGCTGGCGGCAGTGGCGGCGTTGGCGCTGGCGGCGCGACGGAAGGGCATCGGGCCGTGGGCAACGAAGAGGAGCGCATGCGTGCCGGCCGGCGGCTCGCCCGCGGGCGCGGTCGGAAACGAAAGGGAAGATCAAGGTGGCGATTGAGCTTGAGGACCTGTGACGCTTCGCGGTCGAGAGCAAGGCGTCGGACCTGTTCATCAAGTCGGGCGCGCCGCCGGCGCTGCGGGCGCGCGAGCGGGGGTTCAACCAGGCGCAGTTGTTATGTGGGCCGCTGTCACAGCGCACGCGCACGCCGATCGCCATCCACTGCCTGTAGCGCACCCGGCTGAACGCGCCGCAGATCGCGGCGCCCGCGAAGATGCGGCGGGCCAATGTGCGAGGGGCCTTCACGGTGACGGATGCCGCCGCGGTCCTGGGCCGGAAGATACTGGTGTTCGATGACGTATGGACCATCGGCGCGACCCTACTGGAATGCGCGCGGGTGCTGCGTCAGGCGGGAGCGGCGGAGGTCTATCTCCTCAGCCTGTGTCGGGCGGCGTGGCTCTAGGAGAGGAGACAAGCGCGCCTGACGCCGCATAAATGAGCGAAGCGCCGGAAGTGGCGGATACTGCGATGCCGCATCGTCTCCAGGGAAGCCCATGACATCGAAAATCCCGACCCTAACGCGCCGCCCAGAGCGCCGGCCGGAAGCCGGCCACCCGCTCCCCGTTCCGGGGATCTGGGCGCACCGCGAGCTTCTGCCCTACTGCATCCTCGCCGGCGTCGGCCTGGGGGCCTGGCTGTGGTTTAGCCTCACCACCAGGATCGCGCTGGAGGACGCGTTCGTCACCTTCCGCTATGCGCGGAATATCGCGTCCGGCCATGGCTTCGTCTACAACCTGGGGGAGCGCGTGCTCGGCACCACGACGCCGCTGCAGACCCTATTCCTCGCCGGCCTCGGCCTGATCGCGGGGCCCGAGCGCATCCCCGTCATTGCCTCCCTGGTCATGCCGTGGTTCGGCATCGCGGCCGGCCTGTTGGCCTACTCCGCGCTTGTCAGGTTCGGCGTGTCGCACGCGGGCGCCATCGCCGGCGGCTTGCTCTACTACCTCCATCCCTTGGTTATCCGCACCTCCCTTGGCGGCATGGAGACCCCGCTCGTGCTGTTCCTGATGGCACTGAGCCTGCACTTCCTCTCCCGACGGCAGCCCGTGGGCGCGACCGTCGCCGTCGCCTTGCTCGCGCTTTGCCGCATTGACGGGCTGATCTGGGGCGCACTGGTACTGGGGATGACTCTGCTGTCTACCCATCGTCGGCCCCTCAAGCAGGCGCTGGCCTTCGGCGCGTTCATCGTGCCCTGGGTAGTCTTCGCTTACCTGTACTTCACCAGCCCGATACCCAACACGATGCTGGCCAAGGGGACGATCCGGCCCGGCCGCGAGCACCTGCTCTTCCAGCCCGAGCACTTCCATCGCCTCCTGCGCTGGTATCTTTCGGGTAGCGGCTTCCCCAGCGATCAATCGCTGTTCCTGGTCTGGGTCGCCTTGCTGGCGTCGGGGATCTACGCGGTGGTTCGCACCCGACGCCGCGAGCTGCTGCTGCTTCCCATCTTCCCGGTCATGTACGCGGTCCTGATGTACTGCAAGCGCGCGCCGATGTACCAGTGGTATCTGCTCCCAATGGTACTGTGCTGCCTGCTCCTGGGCGGGGCCGGGATCGGGCAACTGCTGACCTGGATTGCCAGCGCGAAACGGCACCAGGCACTGCGCGTCGCGGTCGCGGTGGGGACGGCGGCGATGGTCGTCCCCGCCTTCGTTGGCATGGCCCGCGACCTGCCGCGCCAAGTGCGACACACCCGGCTGTTCCAGGAAAACGAGTGGGGCTTGCGGCGGGGGGTGGGGCTGTGGCTGCGAAGTCACACCGCGGCCAACGCCTCCGTGGCCATGGAGGCCATCGGTTATCAGGGCTACTATTCGCAGCGTCGTATCATTGACATGGCGGGCGTGATCTCCCCGCGCGTGGTGAAGTTCAAGGCGAGCACGGGCTCCAATGGCCGTGTGTTCAGACTCATCACCGCTGAGCTGCGGCCGGACTATATCGTGCTGCGTTCCTTCGAGGTGGACCGGAACCACCACTTCAACGGCGGCAAGCTGTTCGAAACTCCGGCGGACCGGGCGCGCTTTTCCCAGCGCTACCGCGAGGTCCGGCGCTTTGTCGCGCCTCACCCGGAGCTAGCGCCGCTAGTCACCCACCTGACCGTCTTCGAGAGGCGTGTCGGCTGAAGTCTCTTCTTGTCTCGGCCTTCAGCGACTTTCGCGCCGCCCCGAGCAAGTGCGCAGCGACCTCACGCGCGTGTATTGAGGGACGCGACGCCAGCCCGGAGCCCTCGTTTCCCCGGGCGCGGCGATTGACCGGCGGGGGCGGGCTTGAGTATAATTATGGTGAAAGCGGTTGCCGGTCCTCGGTCGGGCTGCTGCCGTCCGCGTACCCCAGTGACAAATCGCGCCCATATCCCGGCTCGACGCTGCCTGGCGGTGGCGATGCTGCTCGTATGCCTCACCCTGCCGGCGGCATATGCCGCGCCCGAGTTAACCCCATCGCGTTCAACGTCGGCACCAGCGCTGGCGGCGCCGCCAAAGCCCGCCGGCGCAAAAACCCTGCTCGAGCTCCCGGAGCCCCCGCCGTTCCAGGTGGTGGCGCTCATCACCTCCGACGGCCGCTCTGAGGCGGTGCCCCTGTTATTCTCACCCGCGCTGGATCAGCGGCAGGCGGCCGCGATCGTGCAGCACATGGCGCCGCTGGGCGGCTGGCAGCCCCGCGACCTGAAGATCGCCGACGACCGCTACACCTCCGCCTGCGAGGTCTGGGAGGCGCGCGCCGGCAAGCCGCCCGCGGGTGAGCTGCAGACCTTCGTCGAGTTCGGCGCGCCGGGAGTCATCAACCACCGCGAGCACTGGATAAACCTGGACCCGTTCATTCTCGGGCTTAGGGACTACACCCCGCTGCGGGTGGCCTTGGCGCTGGCTGATGATATCGCTGTAACCGGACCCGGGAATGTGACCAATAACACGGTACAAATAGAGTGTAGCCGGCAACCGAACTCGGTCGTCTTCGACATCACCGTCAAGGATTCCGACCTCACCGCGACCGGCGTGCCCACGCACCCGCCAACGCCACCGGTATCGCCGACG
>DATLAK010000027.1 GCA_035527535.1 Armatimonadota bacterium | reverse complement strand
GAAGCAGCCTAAGCGGGGTCGGCTGTGGCTGAATGACGGTTCCTGCATCCGGCTGCGCCCAGCGTACACGGACCATGTCTGGAGCTACGACTTCATGAAGGACGGCACCCGCGATGGTCGAGCGGTACGGCTGCTGACCATGATCGACGAGTACAGCCGCGAGTGCCTGGCGATTGACATAGAGCGCCGGCTGACCAGCGAAGATGTACTGGAGCGCCTGGGGCAGCTGTTTGTGGAGCGAGGGGTGCCGGCGTACCTGCGTTCGGACAACGGATCGGAGTTCATCGCCAATGCGGTTCGGGAATGGCTGGGGCGGATCGGGGTGGGGACGCTCTACATCGAGCCGGGCAGTCCCTGGGAGAATGGCTACCTCGAGTCCTTCAACGGCAAGCTCAGAGACGAGCTGCTGGCGCGGGAGGTGTTCGACACACTGCGGGAAGAGAAGGTGCTGGTGGCGCGCTGGCGAAAGCAGCAAAATGTGGCAGGGCGGCACAGCGCGCTCGGTAACCTGTCGCCGGAGGACTTCGCGCGCGTGAACCGCGACGGCCACAGCCCTTGAAGGCAAGACAGAGATTGCTGTCTTGACCTGAGGGATTCTCATTCCGAGTGGAACAAGACTGGGGGCGAGGCCACACGCGAAGGGTCTAACCCATATTATGCATAGCGCGTGTGGGGCCTTCACTTACCAGGTGATACGAACTGAGATCAGAAAGCGCTCCCATGCATAATCCGGGTCTAGCATAGCGCGTGGTGTAGCTGAGGGGGAAGGTCAGAGGAAGCAAGATGAGACTTGTGCCCTTTGCACCCGAGATGGCGGCCGGTGTGGGTGAGTGCTACAACGACCTCATCGCCGCTCTGCCGGAGTGCCACCCGGTCCCGCCAGAGCGATTCGCGGACCTGAAGGGCCTGGCCTCTCAGCATCTGCGGGACGAGCGTTTGATGGTGGCCCAGGTCGAAGGGGGCGACGTGCGCGGCTTCGTTCATGTCGGCATCGTCGCCTCCGGTTTCGACTATCGTCCGCCTATGGGGCCCGGTACGATCCGTTTTCTCGCCTATCGCCCGGGAGAGCGCCTGGTGGGGAAGCTGCTCCTGGATTGGGCCGAGGCCTGGGCCCGCGAACAGGGCTGCACGGTGGTCACCGCGTGGAATGGATCGTACCCATACCCGTTCTATTACTTCCCCGGGGGAGCCCAACTGTCAGAGCACATGGGTCACGTGCGGGCGCTCTTTGGCATTGCCGGCTTTCAGGAGCGCGGGAGTGAGCTGCTGCTGACGTGGCGTGATTTCACGCCCCCGGTGCCACAGCCCCCCGCCCTGGAATGCAGACTCGAGCTGGTCTGGACCGAAGGCCCGCGCCTGAAAGTGCAGGCAATGCGAGGGGAAGAGGAACTGGGCCACTGCATCGCGGAGGGGGGACAGGTATCTCCTTCTCCGGAGGCCGACGACTGGTGTTTCTGCCTGGCACTCCACGTTGCCGAGCCATATCGAGGACAGCGGCTTGGGAGCTTCCTGCTCGCGACGGCGCTCGAGGAGATGCGGCGACTTGGGTGTCGCCACACCGCCCTCAGCATCGGCTGGACAAACTACCGGGCCGTGCTAATGTACACGAACATGGGGTACCGGCACGCCGACCGGACGTGCAACTTCTTCAAGATTCTGGACGAGTCGTCGGAACTCGCGCGGGCCCTGCGGCTGGCGTAGAACAAAACGGGGGCGTGGATGGACGCCAAGCTGAAGGCAATTCGGGGGACAGTCGACTTAATTACCGGTCAGCGCCTCCCTCATGCGCACGCGCGACCAGCAGCCTCTGCTGCGCGCATTCTTCCGGGCGGCCAAGCTGCGACTGTGAATCCGGTCCGTTCCACGAATTACGCCAGAAGCGTAGGTGCGGACGATGCACGACCACGAGCGCAGGGAGTCACGCTGCGGAGATGGCGGTCGGCGTCGCAGCGAGCTAGCCGCCACGTTCCTGGCGGCTGTCTTCGGCTTCACCTTTCTCTCGTTTGCCAGCAGACGTTTGTGGTTTCTCGCCCAGTACATCGCCGGACCACGACCCTTCGCTTCCGCGGCCTTATGGCTTCCGGCGGCGCTCGTGGTGGTCGCAGAAGGTGTCGTGTACCCGGTTGTCGCGGGCGCGGCGATGCGCGCTCTGGCCGTGCGCCGTGGGACCTCTGCCGCAGCGGGCGCGGCCCTCTCATGGTGGATGCTCTGGCTAATCCTGGCGTACTACGCCGTAATCGTGCCCCCTCGCGGCTCCTCCGCGTCGTCAGGTGCCAGCCCGACAATCCTCTTTGGCGTACTTACCGCGATGGCAGGCCTGATCGGTTGCTCTGCGCTGCTGGGAAGCAGGATCGGCCTCAGGATGAGGCGGTCAATCAGCCTGAGCATGGCGGTTGCGATCGTGGTCATGCAATTCGGCTGGATCGCCGTGTCGGTTCAGAGTGTGCACCGTGCAGTAGCCCTATTGGGGCTGGGGTATTTGCGGGTGCTGCCGTTAGCGCCTTACGCGATCGCAGGCTTTATCGCCGGGGTTGCGTGGCGGAAAGCCGGAGTGATTGGTGCCACGGTTGCAGCGCTGGCGGTGAGTATGGACTACCTGGGTCTCAGGGGAGCCAGCGAAGGAATCTTGGCGGCGATGGGGCCCGCAATGTATCGGCCGGCCTCCTGGCTCCTGACGACCGCGATATGTGCCCTCGCGGGGCAGGTCGTGGCCGTTGGATTCCGCCGGGCAGGGCGCTCGTGACTTACCTGGCGGCAAAGACCGTGGGAAATGGAAATCATGGTGTGTGTCCACCGAATTGCCCAATCCCTTGACACTCCCCTCCCCGCGGTGTAAGCTTCCGGCGACGATAGCCCGTTGCCACTACACCCCTCCTCGCGCCCGCAACGGCATCCGCAACCGGAGGTCATGGCCATGGAAGCGGTCGGCGTCGTAGTCTTTTTCCTCGTTGTTCTGCTGCTCATCATCCTCGGAGCCGCGATCCGCATCGTCCCCGAGTACCAGCGCCTGGTGGTGTTCCGGCTGGGGCGGGTGTTGGGCGCCAAAGGCCCGGGGCTGGTGCTGCTGGTGCCGTTTGTGGACCGGGGCGTGCGGGTGGACCTGCGCGAGACCTACTTCGACGTCCAGCCGCAGTCCGCGATCACCATGGACAATGCCCCGGTGTCGGTGGACTTCTTCGTCTATATGAAGGTGGTGGACCCCTTGCCCAGCGTGCTCGCGGTCGAGGACTTCGAGGGCGCGGCGCGGGGCATCGCCATCACCACCTTGCGCGCGGTGGTGGGCGCCATGCTGCTGGACGACGTGCTCGCCAAGCGCGAGGAGATCAACGAGGCGCTGCGCCTCAAGCTCGACGACGTCACCAACCGCTGGGGGATCAAGGTCACCGCGGTCGAGATCCGCGAGATCATCCCCCCGCGCGATATCCAGGAGGCGATGAGCCGCCAGATGTCGGCCGAGCGTAACCGGCGCGCGGTGGTAACCGAGGCCGATGGCACGCGCGCGGCCGCCATTACCGTCGCCGAGGGCGAGCGCCAGGCCATCATCCTGCGCGCCGAGGGGGAGCGCCAGGCGCGCATCCTCGCCGCTGAGGGCTATGCCCAAGCGCTGCAGAAGATCTTCGAGGTCGCCAAGGGCCTCGAGAGCAATACCATGAGTCTGCAGTACTTGGAGACTCTGCGCGCCCTTGGGCAAAGCCCGGCGACGAAGTTCGTCTTGCCCCTGGAGTTCACCCGGCTGGTCGAGCCGTTCGTTCGTCACGCCGGCCGCGCAGCGGAGGATGCCGGCTAGGCTGCGGTTGGCGGCCGGCGGCAGGAGAGGCCAACATGCCGCGGTGCAAGCGCGGACGAGCGATCTTGCTCGGGCTAGTCTTGGGTGCGGGCGCCATCCTCATCGCGCCCGCCGTGTCGGCGCGTCCGGGCGGACGGGCCGTCTATCACCTCCAGTTCGAGGGCGTGGTCAACCCCCTGAGCGCGCGCTACCTGGCGCGCGGGATCGCCAACGCCGAACACGACCAGGCCGCGGCCCTCGTCTTCCAGATTGACACCCCCGGCGGCCTCGACGGCTCCATGCGCGAGATGGTCGAGTACATCCTCAATGCCGACGTGCCGGTGATCGTGTACGTCGCGCCGGCGGGGGCGCGCGCCGCCTCGGCGGGGATGTTCATCACCGTCGCCGGCCACATCGCCGCCATGGCCCCGGGCACCAACATCGGCGCCGCCCACCCCGTACCCCTGGGCGGCGGTCAGCAAGACGCGACCATGCTCGCCAAGGTCGAGGAGGATGCGGCGGCCTACGCGCGCTCGGTGGCGAAGCTGCGCGACCACAACCCTGAGTGGGCGGAGCGCGCGGTGCGCCAGAGCGTCTCCATTACCGCCGAGGAGGCCCGCGACCTGGGGGTGATTGACGTCATCGCCCCCAACCTGACGGATCTGTTGGCGCAGGTCAACGGGCGCAAGGTCGAGACCAACGCGGGCCCGGTGCTCCTCGACGTGGAGGGGGCGCCGATCCGGGACCTGCCGATGACGGTGCTGGAGAAACTGCTGCACATGATCGCGGAGCCCAACATCGCCTATATCCTGCTGACCGTGGGCATGATCGGGCTCATCGCCGAGATGTACCACCCGGGCGGCATCTTCCCCGGGGTCGCGGGCACCATCTCCCTGCTGCTGGGGCTGACCGCGCTGGGCATGCTGCCGGTAGGGTGGGCGGGGGTGGCGCTGCTGGCGTTGGCGATGGGGCTGTTCATCGCCGAGACCTTCGTCCACGGCTTCGGCGTGCTGGGCGCGGGGGCGATCGTGTCCTTCATTCTGGGGTCGCTGCTGCTGTTCGTTCCGGTGTCGCCGGTGTCGCCGGCGATGCCGGCGGTGCGGGTGAGCCCGTGGCTCGTGGGCTTGATGTCGGCCATCTTGCTCGGCGGCATCATCCTGCTTTTCCGCGTGCGCATGGCGATGTGGCGCAAGCCCGCGGTCTTCGGCGCCGAGGCGCTGGTAGGGCGCCTGGGGGTGGCTCGGTCCGAGCTCGATCCCTTCGGCACCGTACGCGTGGACTCCGAGGTCTGGCGCGCCGAGGCGCGTCAGACCCCGGTCAAGCGCGGCGAGACGGTGCGCGTCGCCGGGCTCGAAGGCGTGACCCTGGTCGTCGAGCGCGTTGCCGCGGAGACCCCAGACTCGCCTCCATCCTAGGGGCCCCCGTCTGTTCGCCCCGGCCGGCGGCGGGCGCAGCTCAACCCCGTTCGATCCAATCCCGTTGGCGCCGCGTGGCTCGTCCCCGGGACAGGAGACGGGGCGCGCCCCAGGAAATGGATGCGGTGGGTCGAGTGCGGGATTGTGGGTTCGCCGATCACAGGGCCTGCAGGTCACTCAGGAAGGACGGGCAGCGATGGAGCACACGAGCGGCGCCTCAGGATCTCCCCAGGTTTTCGCCTCCGAGCGCGCCTACATGCAGCGCGTGTGGCTGGAGGGCGGCATTGACGCCCAAGTGCTGCATGACGAAACGACGCCGCCGGTGGTGGCCGGGCCCGCCGACATCCCCAATCCCTTTTCTCGCGACGAGATCGGCTACTTCCGCCGCCCCGACGAGCGCCGCCCCGCGGTCTCCCATGACAAGGCGCTGCGGGAGTTCGCGGCCCGCGGGCTCTTCCCCGGCTTCCTGGAGGCGGGCGCGCGCGAGCGGCTGCGCTTCGATCCGTGCGACGTGCGCGCGGCGATCGTCACCGCTGGCGGCACCGCCCCCGGCACCAACGCGGTCATTCACGCCATCGTCCGCCGCCATTATCAGTACGTCGCCGCCGCCCACGCCGCCTGGGAGCGCGGCGGTCGCCAGGGCCCGGAGCCGCGCTGCACAGGTCACGTCCTGGGCATCCGCAACGGCTTCGAGGGCCTGATGGCCCCCCGCGAACGCCCCGCCGCCGCCGTGCCCGGGCCGGTCGAGCTGCATCCGGAGGAAACCGCCACCTGGCGCGAGCTCGGCGGCTGTCAGCTCGGGCTGTCGCGCTACGACTTCTCGGTCGAGGGCCGTATCGAGCAGCTCGCGCATAACGTGATGGCTGAGGGCATTGACCTGCTTTACGTCATTGGCGGCGACGGCGCCATGCATGCCGCCCGCCAGGTGCACCAGGCCTTGAGCGGGCATTCCGTCGGCCGCAACATCGTCATCGCTGGCGTCCCCAAGAGCATTGACAACGACATCGCCTGGATGTGGCGCTCGTTGGGGCATTCCTCGGCCCTGGCCGAGGCCGCGCGCCTGCTCAACGTCCTGCGCCTCGACGCCGAGGCCAACCGCCGCGTGATCCTGGTCGAGCTCTTCGGCAAGCACGCCGGCTTCGTCGCCGCCAACGCCGCCCTGCTCAGCGACAAGGCCGACTGCGTCCTCATCCCCGAGGAGCCCTTCGACCCGTGGAAGGCGGTGGACCACATCGCCGCCCGCGCCCGCGCGCGGCGCTCGGCCCTGGTCGTCTTGGCCGAGGGCGCCCTGCTCGCGCTCGGCAAGGACCTGCGCTCCCGCGGCCTGGTGCGGCTTCCCGAGCCCGCCGCCGCCGCCCTGCGTGACCCCTACTACGAGCGCCAGGACCTGCGCGACCTCGCCCTCAAGTGGCTGCGCGACGAGTTGCGCTCGCAGTTTATCAAGCCCCCCATCTTCACCGGGCATATCCTCATCAACCAACCCGGCTACCTGATCCGGGCGGTGCCCCCCGACGCCGAGGACCTCATCCACGCCGAGCGCATGGGCGACCTGGTGGTGGACAGCGCGCTGGCCGGGCACACCGGCTTCATGCTCAGCCTGTGGCTGGGATATGTGCTGGTGCCGCTGTCGCTGGTGGCGCGGGTGCGCAAGCGCGTGCTGCCGCGCGGCCTGGTGTGGCGCGAGATCGTGCAGCACACGCGGCAGCCGCCGCTGGCGTGACCGGC
The DNA here is from genome assembly GCA_035527535.1 of Armatimonadota bacterium. Classification (NCBI taxonomy): domain Bacteria; kingdom Bacillati; phylum Armatimonadota; species Armatimonadota bacterium. The sequence goes on along the minus strand of DATLAK010000027.1, from coordinate 23,295 downwards.
GGCCCGCCGCGACCGGGTGAAGGCGAGGATGCCAACCACCGACCCCGAAAACGCGGCCGTGGCGCGCGGTTGCTCCACGACCGCGCCCACCCAGGAGGCAAGCACCACATGCCCAGTCATTTCACATTGCGCATGCAGTTCGGCCTTCACCAGGACGCCGCCGTCGTCGCCGAGCAATTGCGGCGGCTGCTGCGCGAGGCGCCGGTGGAGGAGATAATGTTCTTCTACTTCGCCGAGGAGCTCAACGACGGCCACGATCGCGGGGAGCGCATCCGTCAGTGGATCGAGCACTCGCGGCCCTACCGGCGGGCGGTCGCCGAGATGGGGGCGGCGGTCAGCCTCAACCCCTGGCATTCGGTGCTCCACTGCGACCGCGGGCGCACCCTCAAGCCCGACCAGCCGTGGCAGCCGATGGTGGATCAACACGGGCGCGCCTGTCAGGCGGTGGTGTGCCCGCTCGACCCCGAATGGCGCCGCTACTATGACGAAAGTCTGCGGCTTTACGCGCAGGAGGACTTCCGCGTCATCTGGATTGACGACGACATCCGCTATCACAACCACGACCCGCTGGAGTGGGGCGGGTGCTTCTGTCCCCTGCACGTCGCGGAGTTCAACCGCCGCGCGGGGACGCAGGCGACGCGGGAGGAGATCGTCGCCAACTGCACCGCCCCCGGTCCGCCGCACCCCTGGCGCGAGCGGTGGATGGATATGTGGGACGACCTGCACGTGACCATGATCGCGCAGTGGCGGGAGACCGTCGAGGCCGGCGGCAGCCGCTTGGGGCTGATGTCGAGCCGCCCGGAATCCCACGCTGCCGAGGGCCGGCGCTGGGGGAAGTGGTGGCGCGCCCTGGCGGGCGATCGGCCGCCGGCCCATCGCCCCCACTTCTGGGGCTATGGCGACGTTGCCGGGCCGGCGCTCTACACCTCGATCGCGGTGCTGCAGCAGAACCGCTCGCTGCAGCCGGATGCCGTCGAGAGCGGCCCCGAGATCGAGTGCTTCCCCTACGGGCGCTGGAACAAATCCTTTCGCCAGGTCGGGGCGCAGATGGCGCTCGCCCATATCCTGGGCTCCACCCACCTCAACCTCAGCCTCTATGACTTCATGGGCAATGACCCCGCTGACGAGCCGGAGCGGGCGGAGTTCCTGCGCCGCTGGCGGCCGCTTTGCGACTGGCTGGCCGACCAGTTTCCCCTGAGCCTGCGTTCGGTGGGAGTGGGGGTGCCGTGGTCGCCGGACATGAGCCGCCGCCTGCGCACCGACGGCAGCGGTGGGTGGCAGTCGCTGACCTGCCCGTCGCGCGGCTGGGCGCGGTGGCTAGGGGCGGCGGGGCAGGCCTTCTCGGTGGTGGCGTCGCCCGCGGTCAATGCGCTTGGCGGCCCGGTCGCATGGAGCTTCTCCGACGATCAACTGCGGGCATGGCTGGCGCAGGGGCTGCTGCTCGACGGCGAGGCCGCGAGCATCCTGCTCGCGCGCGGCCTGGGCGACCTCATCGGCGTGCGCGGGGGGCGGTTCATCGCCCACGGTGAGGTGCTGTACTCGGTGGAGCAGTGCCTGGACGCGGAGTTCTCCCTGCGTCCCGGGGCGCAGATCTCGGTCAACGCTCACGACTATGCCAGGCGGCTCTTTCAGGCCGAGCTAGCGCCGGACGCGCGCGTGGTCAGCGACCTGCGCAACCCGCAGCAGCAGGTAGTGGGGCATGGGCTGGCGGTGTACCGGAATGCGCTCGGCGGGCGCGTCGCCATCGTCCCCTGGAGCGCCGAGGGGGCGGTTATGATGAACCCGCAGCGGGCGGCTCAGCTCGCGAAAGTGATGGGCTACCTCGACCCCGGGGAGACGCGGGGATGGGCGGAGGGGGGCGCCTGGCTGGCGGCGCAGTTCCTGGCCGACTCCGAGCGCTGGCGCGGGGTCATCTGGAACGCGAGCCCCGATGCCGCGCGCGTGATCACGGTGCATCCGCCGCAGGGGATGCACTTCACCACGGCCACCCAGGTGACGGCGGACGGAGAACGGATCGCCGCGCGCCTGCAGGGCGCACGCCTGACGCTGGAGCCGCCGCTGCACCAGTGGGAGTTCGTGGCGCTGACCGAGTGAGGGGTGCGCACGAGGCCGCGACCCTTGCCGCGCGCCGCTGATAGGACAGCAGGGCGGGGAGGTCGAAATCCTTGGATGCGGCAAGTGGCGAGCGGCCACAGGAGGACACGGGAATGCAAGGCAGCAGTGACGCACCCGAAGGCGATGCGGCCCCGGCGGGCGGGCTGACGGGCCAGGTGCTGGAGGTCGCCGACCTCGTCGCCTATCAGCCGGGGGCCGTCGTCAGCCGCGCCCTGATTGACAAGCAAGTGGGCACGGTGACGTTGTTCGCCTTCGACCAGGGCGAGGGCCTGAGCGAGCACACGGCCCCCTACGACGCCCTGGTGCAGGTGCTGGACGGCGAGGCGCAGGTCACGATCGCGGGCACGGCGTCAACCGTCAAGGCGGGCGAGATGATCATCATGCCCGCGCATCAGCCGCACGCCCTGCGCGCTCCGACGCGCTTCAAGATGATGCTGGTGATGATCCGGGCGTGACGGCCCGGGCACGGTGACCGGGCCGCCGGAGGCGGACCCGCCCAGCGCGGGGCGGGAAATGGCCGGCGCGGTCATGCTCGATGGTGGTGGCGCCGATGGCCGCGCCCGCGCTCACCACCCCCGGCGCAGGCCGCAGGTCCCCACCTGCGCCAGCACCGCCCCCAGGTCCCCGTCACAGCCGCACTGCCGCAGCAGGCGCAGGTGCGGCGCGAACTCCCCGACTTGCCACAGTCCGTGGGCGTCGCTGCCCAGTGCCAGCTTCACCCCCGACTCGATGCACAGCCGCACGAACGCCTCCGCCGGTTCGTTGGTGTGGAAATTGATCTCGGCCGCCACCCCGTGCTCGCGCAGCAGGCGCACCACGAGCGCGAACAGTGACGCCGGCGGCTCCAAGCCGGCGCGGCGGAACTCGCGAAACGGGTGGGCGAGCACGTTGATGCCGGAGCTGACGAATCGGTCGAGGGCAGCCAACAGCTCGTCGGCGGCGCGGGCGGGATCGGGGCGCGGGTTGCGCAGCTCGGGCAGGCTGTGGACGGCGCCGAGCAGGACCGCGACTTCCCGGCGGTCGTGAGCGCGCAACACCGGCCGCCCGGCGTAGTCGCAGTCCGCCTCCAGCCCCAATGATGCCGGCGGGCAATACGCGCCCGCGGTCGCCAGGTAGCGCGCCATGCGGTCGCTGCGACCGTACGCGGTAGCGATGCCCGCCTGGAGGAAGTCCCCCCGCCGGTAGGTCTCCGCGTCGTAATACAATTGCCCCGAGTGCTCCGCGAACACCAGTCCCGCCAGCCCCAGGTCCTGCGCTAGAGCGACGGCTTTAGGGAAATCCATGTCGTCGGCGCAGTAGGCGAACGGCGTGTGGAGGTGACAATCAATCAGCTCCAGCTCGGGCGGCATGCGCAACTGGTGGCGAGTCACGCTGACCTGCCCGCGGTCAAGCTCGATCTCGAGGAAGGCGAAAGGCGGTTCACACAGGGCCGGGGCGATCACGAAATCCCCGGCGCCGTGGCGGATCAGGTCAACGCCGAGGTGGAAGTGACCGCTGATCGCGAGGCCGATGTCGTGCTGTCGCATGTGGGCGGTGATGTCGTCGGCGTTCACATAATTGAAGGGGCAGTCGCTGGTTCCCGGCGGGAACAGGGAGCAGTGCTGCAGCATGACCACCGGCCCGTCGTGGCCCTGGTGCGCGGTCGCCATGCGCGCCAGGTCACCCGGCAGCCGCCGCGCGTTGTACCCCGGCTCCTCGGGGTCGAGGAATATCAGGAAGCGCATTCCCTTGAGGTCCAGCATTTCGCCGGGGCGCGGGAACACGCGATAGAAGGCCTCGGGATCGCCGTCGTGATTGCCCGGCAGGGCGATAAAGGGGGATTCCAACCCGTCCGCGATGGCGCGCAGGCGCCGCCATGAGGCTTCCGCGTCCGGCCCCTCGCCGTTTTCCAGCAGGTCGCCCAGGAGCAGGGTCACGTCCGGCTGGATCATGCGGTTGATGCGGTGCACTGCTCGTCGCAGCAGGATGTCGGCGATGGCGCCGCTCCCCCGGAGCGCCGCGTCGCAGCGGGCGTAGTGCGTATCGGAGAGGGCTACGATCTTGAGCCCAAGGGCGGGCGGCGTGCTACCGGGAGCATGAATCATCCTGGCTCGTGCTGCGTCAAGATTGATGCGACGGATACCCGTCAATACATCATTGACGCAGCTAATCCTTCCCCTCGGCGGTCGCGGGAATGAAATCCAGGGCGGCGGAGTTGATGCAGTAGCGCTGACCGGTGGGGGCGGGACCGTCCTCGAAGACGTGCCCCAGGTGTGCGTCGCAGCGGCTGCACCGCACCTCGGTGCGGCGCATGCCCGCGCTGTCATCACCGGCGGTGGCGATGCTGCCCGGCCCGACCGGCGCCCGGAAGCTGGGCCAGCCGGTGCCGGAATCGTACTTCGCCTGCGAGCCGAACAACGGCTGGCCGCAAGCGGCGCAGCGGTAAACCCCCGGCTCCTTGGTCTTCCAGTGCCTGCCGGTGAAGGCCGGTTCGGTGCCCTTCTCGCGCATGATACAATACTGCTCGGGCGCAAGCTGCGCCCGCCACTCAGCGTCGGTCTTGATCACCTTGCCGCCCATTATCTCTCCCGCCGTCTGAACTGCGCTGGGGCGCAGCCCGTCGTCCGTCGCTCCCCCCGGCCGCCAGCCGGCGATCAGCGCGGCCACGCCCAGGATCGCACCCACCGCGGCAATCGCTCGCACCATGGGGATTGACCTCAACGCCCGCGCACCGGCCGACCAGGGCCGCGCGGGCAGACTCATACGCTACTACTTCCAATGTTACCCATTTCGCGCCGGTGCCGCGGGGTTTCCGGTGCAAGCCGCAGGGACGGCCCCCAGGGGGCACCCTTGGGCGCGCCCCGACAGGTCGGGGCGCGGGTGTAGGGGCAAGGCATGCCTTGCCCCTACGAGGTCGCGCCCGGTGCGTCGCCCAACCATCCCCACCAAAATCGGTCACACCCGGACGGCCCCCAGGTGGCGGTCGCGAACGAAAGTCCGTGGGCTGACGCGGCGCTACCTGCCGACCTCGAGCTGCAAGGAGGTTGTCAGCAGCAGTTCGCCCGCGTGATCGAGGGCGCGCAGCTCGACCGGGTGCGGCCCGGCGGCGGCGCGGCGCGCGTTCCAGCGGAAGCGATATGGCGGCCGGCGCCCGCGATCCACCAGTCTGCCGTCAACGTAGCACTCGACGGCGCCGATATTGCCGGTGCCCGTGGCCTCGATCTCGACCAGGCCCTTGACCTTCTGCCCCGGCATGGGCGCGAGCACGGTGAGGCTATTGTAGAAATCACACACCAGGCCGGACGGCGGCACCAGGCTCCGATCCTGCGTGATCAGCACCTGCGCGTACCCTGAACGCACGTCGTCGGTCGAGGTAACGACCACCTCATGTCGTCCGCGGGGCAGATCCCGCGTCCCCAGCGACTGCCAGCCGTCAGGTTGCGCGGCGATGGCGGCGCCGAGTTCGCGGCCGTCAACGCTGACGCGGATCCCCCCCTCGCGCGGCGCTGCCAGCACCCACCAGCGGTAGGCGCCCCCGCTGAGGTTGACGGTCGCCCGATCCGCGGCCCCGGCCTGCGGGTTCCAGCGCGAGCCGTCCCATTCCGCGCCCGCCTCCCATTCCCCCTCGAAGTCGCGCCCGACCAGCAGGGAGATTGTCTCCCGGGCGATGACGCCGACGTGGAACGCAAGCGGTCGGGTTGCCGCTGCATTCCCCTGGCCGTCCGTTGCTGCCACCCAGTAGGTAATCACATCGCCATTGAGCGCGCCTCGCACCTGGGCGCCATAGACCTGTGAGTGGCCGCGCTCCAGCATCGGCACCGCGATCGTGCCCGTGTCATTGATGCGGTAGTAGAGCCTCGCTTCGGCGATTCCGCCGGGGGCGAAGATGTCGGCCGCGACCGCCATGGGCATCCCCGGCCCCGGGAAGATGGGCTCGGTGCCTCGCGGCAGGATGGAGGGGCCGTCGGGATGAGACCGCAAGCTCAACTGCGCCAGCCGCGCGGGCGCCTCGCCCTGCGGCGTGCGGTCCGACAGGCGCACCCACAAGGCGGGCGCTCCGCCGGTCGGCGCCGGCGCTTCCCACGCGCCCGGCGCCAGCGGCGCGTCCCCGGACGCGGATGCGATCTCGCGCCATTCCCGGCCGTCCGCCGACACCTCCAGGCGATAGTCGCCGCCAACCACCGCCTGCAGCGCCGGCCGCGACCCCGCCGGGGCGCTCGCCAGCGGCAGCTTGTACACCGCCGTCTGGTCGCCCTCCACCGCCCGGATGCCGCCGCTGACACTGCCGCCGCCCTGGGCGAGGTAAACCCCATCCCCCGGCGGCGCCACCGGCCACAGGTAGAACGCAGTGAACCGGTCGGGAAGCAGTGGATGAGCGTCACTGCCGTCGCGCCAGCCATCGCCGTCGGTGTCGGGGGCGGCGGGGTCGGTGCGCACCAGGCTCTCCAGCGCATCGCTCAGCCCGTCGTCGTCGGCATCGGGCGCCGCGACCGTCAGGCTCACGGGGGCGGACCAGGTGATGCCGTTCTCTCGGTCCACCGCGCGCAGGCGGACGCTGAGCGGCCCGCCGCCGAGGAGGGGAGGCAGCGCGCCCGTATAGCGGTCATCGGGTTCACGCTGCAGCCGGGCGCTCCACTCCCCGGGCGCCCCGCTGACCCCATAGACCGCCTGCACCGAGTCCAGCTCCACCGGCGACCGCACGGTCGCGCGCACCTCCACCTTATCCCGGGGCCCGGGCTCGGCGGGCCGCAGCGCCACGGAGGCGATGTCGGCGCTGCCCGCTCGCGGCGGGCGGGAGCCGGTGGCGGAGGCCTCGCGCGCCACGGCCATGAATTCGCGCGGCCGCAGCACCAGGTAGTCGCTCCCCAGCCGACGGGCGATATAGGCGAGGTCGCTGGGCGTCAGCGACCATGGATCCACGCTGACGTAGATGTACTTGGCCGCGCGCGACGCCTCGCGGATGTCTCGCAGCGCCGCATCGGCGGCCGTGGCGCGCAGCGCCTGCGCGGTGACCGGCAGCCCGTCATACATGCCCGTCGTCAGCCCCGCCCCGACCCCAAGCAGCAGACCTCGCATCCCCGCCGCCCAGTAGTGCGGCAGCGCCTGCCGGAGTTCCGAGGCGGGCCCGCGGTCGGTGATGGCGGCGACGCGGAAATCGCCCGCCCGCGCCCATGTCGCCATGCGCTCCAAGATGCCGGCCCAGTTGGGGTGGCGAGTCGGGACGAAGTACCCCGCGCCGTTGGGCGCCAGCACCAGCTCGTCGGTTCCGCTCAGCCCCGCGCCCGCGCAGTAGCTCTGCATCACCGCTGGCGCCAGATCGAGCAGCGCCGGCGAGATCGTCCATCCCAGGGGCACGCGCCCGCGCGCACGGTCGGCCCACAGCTCGCGCATCCGCCCCAGGGCGAAGCCCACGTCCGCGCCGCCCTCGTAAACGAAGGTGACCAGCACCTGCAGGGCGGGCGGCGCCACGCGCTCGAGTTGATGCAGCGGCGCCGTCACCGGATGTGCCGAGTGAAACGACAGGTTGGGGGCGCGCGAGATCGGAACCAGCAGGTGCCCATTCTGCGCCAGCAGCGCCAGCAGCGCATCGTCGCCGACCATCTCCGGCGACCCCAGCACCAGCGACCCCGGCTGCAGCCGGGACAGGATCTCGCGCAGCAGCGCTTCCTGCTCGGGATCCCGCCAATCCAGGTCCACCGCCAGCACGCGCTCGCGGCTCAGGTAGTCGCGCACGTCGGTGCGCTCGCCCCCCACCAGCGCCAGGCGATCGGGCGCCGACTCTCGCATCACCTGCGCAACCGCATAGCGGTAGGCGCTCAAGCGATCCGGCCAGCGCCCGCGCGCATCGAGCACCGTCTTCAGCCCCAAGTCGTTTGGGGTCAGGGCGGCGTCGAGAATGGCGGCGGCGGCGGCGGCGAGATTGAGGGAGTGCGCCTCGGCGGGATCGTACAGCACTTGCCCCGCCAGGCGGTCGCGCACCCGCGCCAGCAGCTGGTCGGGGGTCACGCGCTCGACTTCGTCGCGGTAAAGCGACAGCCAGGCGGCGTCCTGCGGCTCGCGCACCGTGTACACGCCGACCGCGGAGGGGTCGCGGTTGACCACCCCCTGCACGCTCGCCACCAGCATCTGCGTCGGCACGTCGGCCTGCGACAAGTCAACCACCAGGATCGTTCCCGCGCACGCCGAGGCGCAGAGCGTGGTCACCAGGCAAAGGGCGAACAGCGGCGCTGACTTCATCCTGGGGGGCATTGAGGCCTCCTTTGCTGCGCCGGATGGGCGGGGTGGACGCCCGCTCCGACAGAATGTGGCACAGGCGCCCCCCTCGCGGCGAATGTTATCACCGCCCCTGCCGGCAGTCAAGCGCGCGGCCGAGCGGGATGTGACCTCGAAAAGTGGGAATGATGCACTGCCGGATGTGGGACCCCGACCGCTCGGGGTCAGAGAGGCGCCGCTTTGCGGCGCCAACACAGCCGAGAGGGCATAGACGCAATCGGGTACGCGCGACAGGTCAGCTTCGTTGCCCCGATCGTGTTCTCCCCGGAGCGGAATCCGACGGACCATTGCTCGGTTAACGTAGTCTGGTCGTGACCTCGATGCACCAGCCGTAGGGCAGGAGCTTGCCTCCTGCCCAGAGTCGGGGAGGGGGCAGGGGACGAGCTTCCGCCCTACGACTGGTGGACAGCGTCATGGGGCTGGGCCAGAGCAACATCATGAACGGGGACTTCTCGGTCAACGTCTCCCTGGGCTACAAGATCGAAGAGGGGGAGATCGTAGGCCGCGTGAAGAATACCATGCTCGCCGACGATGCCTGTGACGCCCTCATGCGGGTGGAGGCCGTCGGCTGCGAGAGCCCGAGTGGATCGGCTCGCTGTGCGCGCCGCCGCTGCTGGTGGGCGCCTTGAGCGTTGTCGCGCAGAAGTGAAGCACGGGAGGCCGCGCCGCGCCCAGGGTATGGACCGCCTCGGCTCGGATCCGGGGGGCCCCGGAGATTAGTGAATGGACGTGAGAGACAAGCTGTGGCTGTGGGGTCATCCGGCAGGCAGTCTTGACGGCCGCCACGGGGTGCAAGGAGAATCCCGCATTACGCCGGTCGAGGCCGCCTGCTATCTGGGGACCCCGAATCTGATCGTGGTCAACTATGGGAACTCCGGGCCGTTCCCCCCGTTCGACCAGTTCGCGCTGCCGATGCGGTCATTGAAGCGCGTGGTGTGGTCCATCGTCGGTGATGCGGGGCAGACGGATGCGGCCCTGCGCGAGGAGGTCTTCAAGCTTGCAGCCCGGATGCCCAACATCACCGGACTGATGATGGACGACTTCTTCCGCGACCCCGAGGGCGGAGAAGACGGGCCCTTGGGCGCCCTGTCGCGGGCGGAGCTGCGGGCGGTGCGGGAGCGCCTGCGCCTGCCCGAGCGAACCCTCGACCTGTGGGTCGTGCTTTACCAGCACATGTTGGACTGGCCGGTGCAGGAGCAGCTCGACCTCTGCGACAAGGTGACGTTGTGGACCTCGAAGACGGAGGCGCTGCGCGATCTCGAGTCCAGCTTCGACCGCCTGGAGAAGCTGGCCCCGCGGCAGGGCAAGCTGCTGGGCTGCTACATGCAGGACTACGAGGCTCGTCAACCGATGCCTCTGCAGCTGATGAAGCGGCAGTGCGAGTTCGCACTCGATCTCCTGCGCCAGCGGCGGATAGAAGGGATCATCTTCCACGCCAGCTGCATCTGCGACCTCGGGTTGGACGCGGTGGAGTGGGCGCGGGGCTGGATCTCGGAGGTGGGCGGCACGGTCATCCCCGCATAGAACGCGCGCGACCTGTGCAGCACAGCCGAGACGGCATAAACGCAACCGGGTACACGCAGCAGATTGCCTTCGTGGCCCCGCTCGCGTTTTCCTCATCTAGCCCACAGTTGCGGCTCCAGAAGGGTCTGTAGCAGCGACAACGCTACCAGCGCGGCAGGGCACCGACGCGGTCTCAACCAAACGATGCAGCGTCTACCGCGCAACCCCCAAACCGCAGCACAGGGCTACACCGCGGCACATCACCGGCACCCAAAGGAGCCGCGCCGGTCGGCAACCTGCGCTGGGTTCACGCAGCAGGAACCCACGCCCAGACGGCGTAAGTAGCCGGTACCGTCGAGCAGCAGCGTACGCTATGCGTGAAACCTTCCGTTATAGCCGCTGGTGGATGCTTCCGGCCGGAGCGATCTGCGCGTTCGGCTTGACGGGCGCCGCTGCATTCGTGGTTTCGCAGCCGCCAGAGCCGCGACCTTCAGGCTATCTCTTTGCCTCGCATGTCATGGTTTGCCTTGCAGCCGCCATTGCCGTCTTCGGCGCCTACGGAATGGTCCATTCCGCGCGGTGGGAGGTGGCCGTTGACGACCTCGGACTGATTTGGGCGGACGGCTTCCTGCGTCGCCATAAGGTGCCGTTTTCTGATATCCGTGGCCTTTGCCTGCTTCGGTTCGGGCAGCGGAAGCACTCGATCTACGTGATCAACAGCAAGACCGTCGTGATTGGTACCCGGTATCTCAACGCCGACCGATTGGTCAAAATGCTGACGAAGGCCGTGGGCCTCGACATGGTGCGAACTCGACAGCTGGGTAACGAAAACGAGACCTACTGGATCAGGCGCGACGAAGACCTCGAATACGTAACCGGCCGAATGGTCGCGCGGATCCGTAAGACGCGTCTCATCCTCTCCGGCGTAGTCGCCGTTGTCTTTGGAGGCATTATCGCAATTCTCTATCTTACGAGCGCGCCCGTTACGGGCGTGGACGCCTGGTACCTGGCGGCCCTTGTCGCCATGGCGCTCGTGATGTGCACCTGGCTCGTGGTCAGCAGCGCGCGCCGCAAGTGACGGCACCGCTTGATAAGGCTTGCGACTGCGCCGAGGCGGCTGTGCCACATGGTGAGTGCCTCAATCCATCCCCAAGAAACAGGTCACACCCGCCGAGCATCGCCGGTGCGCGCAAACAGCACCGCCAGCCCCACCATCGCCGCCGCCGGCAGCGCCATCGCCCAGCGCAAAGCGAATGCCTGCGCCACCACGCCCATCGCCGCGGGCACGATCATGCCGCCGATGCCGACGCTGGTCATGATGAGACTGAAGACCGCCGCCCGCCGGCGGGTGAAGCGCTCACTCGCCGCCGTCAGCACCAGCGCGAAGATGCCGGAGTAGAAGAACCCCACCGCGCCCGAGGCCGCGATGCCCCACCACGGCGATGGCGCCAGCCCCGTCGCTCCGCTCGCCAGCCCACCGCCCACCGCCAGCGTCACCAGCAGCCGCCGCGGCGTCGTCACCGCCACCAGCCAGGTGCAGATCAGCCGCCCCACCGTCATCATCACCCAGAACGCCGTCACCGCGGTCGCCGCCTTCGCCGCGGTCGCCCCCAGCCGCTCCTGTACCAGCGCGCTGATCCAACCCGTGTAGCCGATCTCGGCGCCGACATAGAGGGCCATGGCGCCGCACAGCGCCAGCAGCGCCGGTTGGCGCGCCAGGCGGCCGAGCTCGCGCAGCGGCAGCGGCGGCGCGGGTCGTTCGGGCGCCGGCTGCGCCGCCAGCGCGGCCAGGATCAGCGCGCTGAAGCCGGCCGCGATCAGGAAGTGAAGCTGCCACGCTCCGCCCTGGCGCAGCACCGCTCCCACCACCAGCGGCCCCGCGATCGCGCCCAACCCGAAAAACGCCTGCATCAGGTTGAGCGCGAGTCCCTCCCGTCCCGGGTTGACGTCGGCGGCCAGGGCGCTGGCGGTGGACTCGACCGTCGCTCCGCCGATGCCGGTCACCACCATCGCCGCCAGCGCCCACCACAGATGGGGCACGGCGAAGGGACCCGGGCTGACGCCCAGCAGCCCCAGCCCCGCGCCGAGAATGGCCAGCCCCGCCATCACCACCCGCCGCTTGCCGACCCGCTCCGCCGCGTAGCCGGCCGCCAGCACCCCCGCGATGAAGCCCACGAAGAACGTGGTGAACAGCGCTCCGGTCGCCCCCAGCCCGACCGCGAATGTGTCCGCGATCGAGGTCAGGCACGGCCCCAGCGCGAACAGCGCCAGGCCGTAGGCGGTCAGCGCCAGGAACAGCGTATAGCTGACTGGCGCGAGGCACCGCTGGCGGCAAGGTCGGGGGGTTTCGTTCAAGCCTGTCAATCCGTTTAACCTGCGTCGAGAACCAAGCGGTGGCCGCGTCAGGCGCCGGCCCCCGCCCCCCGTCATCTCACGGCCGCTCCGATGTAGTAGGGCCAGATGACCACCGCCAGCACCGCTTTCCAGAAGGCAAGCTTGAGATACCCGATCGTGAACAGCCAGCCGACCGCCCACAGCGGCAGGTGCTCGTGCGAGGCCACGCTGATCCTCTGCACCATTCTGCGGTCATCGCTCATCTTGGGACCTCCTTCCTGCTGTCGGTTGCCCGCGGTGTAGTCCGCGCGGCGTTTCGGCGGGCGCGCGGGCGGAAATCATAGAATGAGGGTGGCAGAACGGAAGCAACTATCATGGCGAAATGCTTGATGCCGGCGATAGTGACGGTCGGCGTGATGGGAGCGGTGTTCGCCGGCCACCATCCGCGTGACACGCATCTTACAGACTACGGCAGGAAAGTCAAGCCCTTGACTACAGAGAAGGCGACGTTCGGCGGCAGCTGCTTCTGGGGGGTGGAGGCGGCGTTTCGTCGGATTCCCGGGGTCGTCGCCACCACGGTGGGATACGCCGGCGGCCGCGCTGACAATCCGACTTACGAGCAAGTCTGCCGCGGCGCCACCGGTCACACCGAAGCGGTGGAGATCGTGTATGATCCGGCACGGATCACCTACGATGAGGTGCTGGCGGCGTTCTGGGGAACCCACGACCCGACGGTGAGGAAGAAAACGCAGTACAAGTCCGTGGTTTTCTACCACACCCCGCAGCAGCGAGCGACAGCCCAGGCCGCGCTGAAGCATCTCCGGCAGTCCGGCAAGTACGACGCAGTGATCGTGACCGAGATTCTGCCCGCGGGGCGCTTCTACCGGGCGGAGGCATATCATCAGCAATACTACGAGCAGCACCACCTGGAGGGTGATGCGTGCGCGGGCTGAGCCGGTCGAAGGGGAGAAGCCGGGTGAGGGTAGGAGGCGATGGGCCTCACCCCCACCTTAACCCTCCCCCCTTCGACAGGCTCAGGGCAGGCTCTGGAAGGGGGAGGGGGTCACTTGCGCAGGCGCCGATTCCGTGATAGCATCCCGCGCGGAGGGCACCCGGAAGTGTCGCGCCTCGACACCGGCAAAGGCAGCACCTTCCGCTTCGTCTGCGGCATCGCGCTCGCGGTGGTGGTCGCGTTGGCGGTGGCGTACTGGCTGTTTGTCGCCAGCCTGCAGAAAACGGTTGACCAGCGCCTCGCGCAGCTGCGCGCCAAGGGCCTCCCCACCGAGTGGGCGCAGGTCATCCCCCCGCCCGTGCCCGACAAGGACAACGCGGCCATCCTCTACCAGCAAGCATTCGACAAGTTCCAGGGGTCGCGCTTCTTCCACGATGGCTATACCCTGGGCAAGTTCGTCAAGGGTCGCGCGCCCGGCACCCGCCGGAAGCTGGCGGCCGAGGTACAGGAGATCCTGGCGCGCAACCAGGCGGCGCTCGACCTGGTGCGGGCCGCCGCCGACAAACCCCGCTGCTGGTTTCGGCTTTGGAACAATGCCTCCAACCCGGAGGGAATCCTCTTCGGGCACGGCGCATCCATGCGGCAATGCGCCCGGCTGTTGAGCGCGGAGGCGCTGATTCGCAGCGAGCGCGGCGACACCGCCGGGACGGTGGCCTCCTGCCGCACCGGCCTCAAGCTGGCGGCTCACGCGGGCGCCGAGCCGACGTTGAACGGGTTCCTGGGCAGAATCATCCTCAGCATCGACACCTACCAAGCGATTCAGCAGATGATCGAAGAGCAGGCGCTCGACCCGCGCGCCTGCCGCGACCTGTTCTATGCGCTGGGCGAGTCCGATGTCGGCGGGGGGATCCAGAAGGCCCTGGGCAGCGAGTTGGTATCCGGCCGTTGGCTCTCCTTTGAGGAGGTGGACCGCCTCCCGCGGAAAGCCGCCTACTCGGATGTTGTTAGCCTTGGGGTCGCTCGCAATAGGAGGCTTAAGGCGCTGGCGGCGCTCTACGTCAGCCCGCTGGGGAAGCCCCTGCACCTGCTGGACAAGATCGCCTACCTCGATTCGCTCGGGGAGGAGCTGCCCCTGGCGAAGAAGCCGTACCGCGAGTCGGAACCCGGCTACCGGGAACTCAAGAGGAAGCTTGCGGACTTACCCTCGTACTGCTTCATTGCGCGAGGCGATCCCTCCGATTGCGACCGGTTCGTCGTTGCGCGCGACCGCATCACTGCGATGCGGGACGCGATGCGCGTCGCCCTCGCGCTGGAGGCGTACCATCGCAAGCACGGGGCGTACCCCGATTCGCTGGCCGCCCTGCACGCCGACCCCGGCTGGAAGCTGCCCCAGGACCCCTTCACCGGCAAGGATTTCGGGTATGGACGGCAGGGCGACGGTTTCGTGCTCTACAGTTGGGGCGAGGATCTCGACGACGACAAGGGGCGGCCGGCGCGGCCAGGCGCCGGCATCGGGGGCGATGGCGACATGGTGTGGACCTTCGCGCGGTAAGGGTGTGGCCGTCTATCACTTGCGCTCAGTTAAAGTGTTTATGAATCAAGGACGCCGCACCTCGCAAGGACCGCCGGGGGCGGCTGGCCCACATGGGTTGGCGGATAGACCAAGGATTCGTGAACGCACCCTTGCCGCGCCGGGCACGGACGGGAACGCCTACCCTCCGCCCAGCATCGCCCGGCCGGTGGCCTGGCGGTAGATATCGGTCAGCAGCGCCACGCTGCGCCGCGCCTCGCGCCCGGTGACATAGGGGTCGCGGTTCTCGCGCACGGCGGCGATGAAGTCGGCGATCTGCGCGTCGTGCCCCGTCAGTTGGGCGACCGCGGGGTCAAGCGAGGCGGCCGCGGCCGCGCCCGCCGCCTCGATCTTCTCCTCACCTTCCACCTGGTAGAAAGTAAGGTTATCGGCGTCCAGCACCGCGGCGCCGGTGGTGCCGTAGACCTCGACCCGCGTGGTGGCGCCAGGCCAGGTCAGGGTCGAGGCCTGGATCGCGCCCCAGGCCCCGTTGGCGAAGCGCACCGTCGCCTGGGCGATATCCTCCGCCTCCATCCGGCGCGCCCGGGTCGCGATCTGCGCGAAGGTGACCTCCTCGACCTCGCCCATCAGCCACAGCATCTGGTCGAGGTAGTGGATGGCCTGGTTGGAGAGCACGCCGCCGTCGAGCGCCCAGGTGCCGCGCCAGGCGTCGCGGTCGTAGTAGGTCTGCGCGCGGTACCACAGCACCGCGGTATTACACAACAGGAGCTGGCCGAACTTGCCCTCCTCGATGGCGCGCTTGACCCGCCGCGCGTCGGGGTCGAAGCGGTGCTGGAAAATGCAGGCCAGCTTCACGCCCTGCTGCTCGCAGACCGCGATCAGGCGATCGATCTTGTCGAGCGCGATGTCAAGCGGCTTCTCGCTGAGGACGTGCTTGCCCGCCTGCGCCGCCGCGATGCCGTGCTCGGCGTGCAGCCCCGAGGGCGTGCACACGCTCACCGCCTGGATGTCATCGCGCGCGAGCAGGGCGTCGAAGTCCCGATCGGCGTCGCACCCGAACTGCTGCGCCAACTGCTGGGCGCGCTCCGGCTGCACGTCGCACACCGCCGCCAGCTCCGCCTGCGCCAGCGTGCTGATGGCCTTGGCGTGGTGCTTGCCGATGGTGCCGCAGCCGACGATTCCGAACCGCATCCGGTCACTGCTCATTCGCTTGCACTCCTTGCGGGAGGGGCGCATGGCGCCCGTAAGACTCCCGCCCAGCAGTTCGCCGACCGGCGGCGCGTTCCTGCTCCGGCGCAGCGGGTGCGCGAGCTTGCCGCAGGGGGAGCCGGCCGCGGGGAAAGACGGCCGACCCCCACCTCAATCGGGCGCGCCCCTATGCGCCGGCGCAGGTTGGCGGACTATCGCACACAGCGGGGCCAAACCGCGTGCGCGCCGCGCGCCGGTCGGTGGAACGACTATAGGAGCACCCGGCGATGACGATAATGGAAGCGGACGGACTGCGGGCCATAGAGCGGCGCGAGGGCCAGTTGTGGCTGCTGGCGTTCTTCTTCATCTTCCTGCTGGCGGTGGGCGTCTTCGTGATGGACAGCGCCGACGACCTGCGGCTGCCCGCGGGGCCGCTGGAGGCGCTGCTGTCCAACTGGGCGATGCGCAGCGCGCTGCTGGTGGTGGTGCTGCTGATCTGCGCCTATTTCCGGGAGCGGGTGAAGATGCTGCAGCGCGCCAACCGCACCCTGCTCGACCAGGTGCGCCAGGACCAGCGCCACCTCGACGAGCGAGCGCGCCTGCTGGGGCGCTGGGGGGAGATGAGCCACGCCCTCATCACCAACTCCAACCAGGACGAACTGCTCGAGCTGGTGGTGCACACCGCCATCGAGTTCATTGACGGCGATACCGCCTCGCTCATGCTGTTGGACGAAGGCAAGGGCGAGCTGCGCATCGCCGCCGCCTGCGGTCTGCCGCAGGAGATCATCGCTTCCACCCGCATCCCCGTCGGCGAGGGGGTGGCCGGCTTCGTCGCCCAGGAAGGCGAGCCGCTGCTGCTGACCAGCGACGGCGCCGACCCGCGGGTGGCGCCCCAGCTGCGCCGCGGCGAGGAGATCCGCTCCGCCATTTGCGTCCCCCTGATCGTCGAGGGCCAAGTCGTCGGCACCCTCAACGTCAATCGCACGCGCACGGTGCAGGACTTCGATCGCACCGATCTCAACACCCTGTCGCTGTTTGCGACCCAGGCGGTGCTGGCGATCGAGAAGGCGCGTCTCTACGCCGCCGGCCAGCAGCAGGTGGAAACGCTGCGCCACATGCTGGCGGAGCTCGAGCGCGCCCAGGCCCAGCTCATCCAGTCGGAGAAGCTCGCCTCCCTGGGGCTGCTGGCGGGGGGCGTCGCGCACGAGATCAACAACCCCCTGATGGTCATCCTGGGGCGCGCCGAGCTGCTGCTGCAAGACCTGGCGGCGGAGGCGCCCGCCGCCCGCGACCTCGACACCATCCGCCGCGAGACGGTGCGCATCGCCGACATCGTCCGCAACCTGCTACGGTTCTCCCGCGAGGGGCACGACGGCGCCGTCGGCCCGGTGGACGTCAACCGCGCGGTCGAGGCCGTGGTCTCCATGACGCGCCAAATCCTGAGCGTGGACAGCGTCGTCATTGACACCGATCTCGGGCCCGACCTGCCGCCGGTGAGCGGCAACAGCGGCCAGCTCCAGCAGGTCTTCACCAACATCGCCATCAACGCGTTCCACGCCATGCCCGGCGGCGGCAAGCTCTTCATCCGCACCACCCATCGCGGCGGCGAGATCAGCGTCTCCTTCACCGACACCGGCTTCGGCATCCCGCCCGAACACCTGGGCAATATTTTCGATCCCTTCTTCACCACTAAGCGCGAGGGCAAGGGCACCGGCCTCGGCCTCACCGTCAGCTATGGCATCATCCGCGCCCACCACGGCGATATCCGCGTCGAGTCCGAGCCCGGCAAGGGCACCTGCTTCACCGTCATCCTGCCGGCGCACGCGGGCGCGGAGGCGCTCCCGCAGCAGGTCTCGCAAGGAGGAATCACAACCCATGAGCCACCACCGCATCCTGGTGGTTGACGACGAGGAGGAGATCCGCCAGCTCTTCGTGGACATCCTCGTCCCCAAGGGCTACGAGGTAATCGCGGCCGCCAGCGGCCCCGAGGCCATCGCCCACGCGCGCGAGCGTCCCTTCGACCTCGTCTTCCTCGACATCAAGATGCCGGGCATGAACGGGGTCGAGGCGTTCGAGGCCCTGCGCAGCCTCCATCCCGGCGCGCACTACGTCATGATCACCGGCTATGCCGGCTCCCACCTGGTGGACAAGTCGCTCGCCGAGGGGGCGCTGCTGTGCCTGAGCAAGCCCTTCGGCGTCGCCGACATCCTCGACCTGGTGCGCAGCCTGGAGCGGCAGCAAGCGGCGGCCTAAGGCGGGAGATCAGGCCTGCTGGTGGCATGGCAAGCGGTCAGCAGAGATCAGCAGGAGCAGCCAGGCGGGATTGGTCCTGCGGTGGTGGCGCTTGTATCTGCGGGTCAAGACGCGGCAAAGCGTGATTGGAGGGGCTTTCCCCCGAAGAGCAGGAGGATAGCCAGTAAGCCGGCTGAAGCTAGATGGTCAAAACACAGGGCTGCGCAGCAGCCTCCAGTTCCTCCACATCGTAAGTGAAATCGAGAACCATCTGTATGGGAGCGCCAGGATTTCGGTTCTCGTTGAAGCTATCTACGTCAGTCTTGAGTTGCCTGCAATCGCCGACAATCTGTTGCCGCCGCTGCTGGAATGCAATCTCCATGTGCTCTCGGCTTGCGGAACGAATGTCCGCCCACAGTGGGAGTTGCTCGCCATTTCGGTTCACTCGGGCTACATGCTTGGCACGCACCGACCTGCCCTGAGGGTCGGTGACGTATTGTTCGCGCATGGCCTAGCTCATCCGCGCACTGGTTAATGACAGCGGACGGATGAGGCTGCCAGAGCCTCTCGCGAATAGCCCATGCGGCTATTTCGTGAGTAGTGGTTGGCCACGGTTGGCCTGACTCGAGATACGCCGCCACGATCCGCTGCATCTGCTTTGCATAGGTAGCCATTTCGCGACTCCTCAGTCGAGCGTCGGAACCGGCTGCTCCCATCCGCGGTTGAGCGCCGGAGCCCCCTGGTCCCATCCGTCAGTCAATGCCGACCCTATCACGATGGGCCTCACTTCTTCCAGCAGTTGCCTGTGCGCAGACCAGGGAACTTCCCCTCGGAACTGCAACTGACCAACGACGATGCCAGGATGCACACCGATTCTGCTGGCAAAGCCGATGATCTTCTGCCTACCATAGAGCGGGCGAGTCCGCTGAATGAAGTCATCTAGGTCTGAGGGACTAACCAGGAACGCTGTCGCGAAGTGGTCCGCCTCCCTTTCGGCCTCATCAGCTACGGACTCGACTTCATTGCCAACGATATCGGTATCGAGCATCACGTCATGTCTTAGCCCGTCGCGGCGGGCCACATGACACAGCTCGTGGCAGAGCGTGTACCAGAACCAGTCAATCCGCTTATAGCGCAGTGAGACCACGATGACGGGGGACCTGTCGTCAAGCCAGAAGGCAACACCGTCGATTCTTGTCTGAGGCAGATGCTCCAGTACTAAGAATCGGATGCCAGCCTCTGCAAGAACTCTGGGGACATGCCTCACTTCCTGTGCGCTATGAAGGAGCCCCTTCAGTTCGTTCAATCCATTATTGAAGGACCGGGCAGAGAAGGGGCTTGCGGGCGCGGCATGGGCGAGTTGCCTGGCGCGGAATAGCCACGCCTCCTGAGACGGCGTGATTTCCTTCGTCCCGCGACGCGCCGCATGTGGAAAATGGATCGGTTCATCCAGCGTCTGGATGCTGAAGAAACGCCGCACTCTTTCCTCAAGCACAGCTACGCTTTCCGACATTTCAAGCCAGTGGCGCTTGACCATCTCCTTGATCGGCGCTAACGCGTAGAGCCTGGCGCGGCGCGCAATCGCATCGTCGGCATCCTTAGCACGCCACAGTTCGTAGCTGCTTTGCAGGTTCATCCAGAACTGCGCGCTGGTGCCAAACGCATCGCCCAGCGCCTTGGCGATCTCAGGCGTAACCGCTCGCTTGCCCCTAACCAAGTCGCTGACCACCTTGGGCTCACGGCCGATGATCTCGGCCAGTTCGACCTGGCTCCAATCGCGTGCCTCCAACTCCTCCTTGATGAACTCACCTGGAGGGAAGGCCTCGGCAATCCTTCTGTCGGTCATGTAGGGCATCTCCCTCAGTGGTAATCCTCAATGCTAACGATCACGACCACTTTGCTTGGCCCCTCCCCCTGGAATTCCAGAATCACCCGCCACTGGTCGTTTAGCCGCATGGAATGCTGGTGTGCCCGACCACCTCGCAGCTTCTCGAATCTCAGGGACTTCTGCTTGTAGAAGTCCCTCTCATCCACGGCCGCCCTGATCTGTTGCATACGCTTTCGGAACGCCTTTACGATTCCCGGCTGATATCCGCCGTCAAAGCTGGCGTCAGTTTCCAATCTGTCAAGCTCATCATCGCGAAAACCCAGCTCCACGACAGAAGTATACACGGCAAGGGCCACATTGTCAATAGCTAAATAATGAAATTGCGCTATTTAGGTATTATGTCCTAGAAATGTGCTCAAAACAACATGCGGGTAGGCAAGCCCCTTTCTGAAGACTGACCAACTGTGCGGCAGGCTGCGTGGGCGGCACGCACAGTTCTGCCTCATGTGTGCCCGTGCCGGGAGTCTGCAGCGCACGCCGGTACGGACGGCCACGCCGGACTTCCGCTGTACGTCGGAATACAGGAGCCCAGTGACCTGGGGCCGAACCATACGTTGTGCTGCGCTTCGAGATAACCCATCGTGACTCCGAGACGGCGGCGCGCACGGCGCGTATGATTGTGGCGCGACTGGTCCTGAGCTCGTCGAAGGCGCCGCCCCCGGATGCGTCCGCATCGCGTCCGGGCGCCAGCACAGCCGGGGGCGGCTGTGCCACATGCGAGGTCGCCACCCCCGCCTTCATGCCCGTCGGCACCCAGGGTACGGTCAAGGCGATCACGCGGCGCGAGCTGGAGGAGCTGGGCGCCCAGATCGTGCTCTGCAACGCCTATCACCTGTATCTGCGCCCCGGCGTCGAGGTCATAGCGGGGCTCGGCGGCCTGCACGAGTTCATGAACTGGCAGCGCCCCCTGCTGACCGATAGCGGCGGCTACCAGATCTTCAGCCTGGCGTCCCTGACCCGGGTGACCGATGAAGGCGTCACCTTCCGCTCGCACCTGGACGGCTCGGAGCACTTCTTCACCCCCGAGCGCGCAATCGAGGTGCAGCAGGCCCTCGGCGCCGACATCATCATGGCCCTGGATCAGCCCGTCGGCTACCCCGCCGACCGCGCCGCCACCGAGGACGCCGCCGACCGCTCCGACGCCTGGGCGCTTCGCTGCCGCCGCGCCTTCCGCCCCGACGCCGGGCAGGCGCTGTTCGGCATCGTCCAGGGCGGGATGCACCCCGACCTGCGCCGGCGCAGCGCCGAGCGTATCGCCGCCATTGATTGGGAGGGCTACGCGGTCGGCGGGCTGTCGGTGGGGGAACCGAAAGAGCTGACCTTCGAGATGCTGGCGCACAGCCTGGCCGGGCTGCCGGAGGCAGCGCCGCGGTATCTCATGGGCGTGGGCGCGCCGCCCGACATCCTGCGCGCGGTGGCGGCGGGGGTAGATATGTTCGATTGCGCCCTGCCCACGCGCCTGGGGCGCAACGGCGCCGCCTACACCAGCCGCGGCCGGCTCAACCTGAAGAACGCCTGCTACGAGCGCGACCCCGGCTCCCTGGACCCGGAGTGTGACTGCCCCACCTGCCGCGAGCATTCGCTCGCCTATATCCGCCACCTCTACAAGGCAGGGGAGATCCTGGCCGCGCGCCTGGTGACTTACCACAACCTGCACTTCTACTTCGGCCTGCTGGCGGGCGCGCGGCAGGCGATCTCGGCGGGCGCGTTTCCCGCGTTCCTCGCGCACTGGCAGCGGGTATATGAGGAATAGCCAAGCGCGTGGAATATGCGTTGGGGGGTACTTCGCCGACCCCGCGCGGCGTATAGCGCCGCGCGCCCAAGGCGGCCCACCGCCCAGGAATTCGACACCACCCGAGGACAGGATATGACCACCACCCCCATCACCCTCGACGACATCAAGGCGCGCGCCGATGTGCGCGCCTTCATCGCCAAGGCCGACCGCAACATGGAGATCATCGGCTACACCGAGCATGGCTTCCGCCACGCCGACATCGTCGCCGACCGCGCGCGGCGGATCCTGCTCGACCTCGGGCGCGATCCGCACACCGCCGAGCTGGCGGCGATCGCCGGCTATCTGCACGACATCGGCAACGTCGCCAGCCGCGTCACTCACGCCGGCACCAGCGTCATGCTCGCCTACCACATCCTGGGCGCCATGGGCATGGCGCCCGATGACATCGCCGAGGTCATGGCCGGCGTCGGCAACCACGAGGAGGAATACGGGGAGCCCTTCGGTGACATCGCCGCCGCCGTCACCGTCGCCGACAAGTCCGATGTCAGCCGCACCCGCGTGCGCCACCAGTCGCCCGAGACCTTCGACGAGCACGACCGCATCAACTACGCCGCCATCTCCTCGGCAGTGGAGGTGGAGGCCGCGCAGAAGCTGATTACCCTGCGCCTGGACCTCGACCCCGCGCTGGGCACCATCATGGAGTACTTCGAGCGCTTCCTGACGCGCATGGTCGCCTCGCGCATCGCCGCCCGCCAGCTCGGCTGCCAGTTCTCCATCGTCATCAACGGCACCAAGCTGCTGTGACCGCTTGTCGAACCACGAGCCGGCGAGGGCGTTGCCGGTATCCACTTGCATCACCACCTCCGGCCTGGCCGCGCCAAAGGAAGTGTCGCCCAACCGCGCTCCTCTTACCGCATGCTTGTCCCCCAGAACGACCACTTCTGGGAGGGATCGTCCCGGCCCACCCTCGTCTCCATCGTGAGCGTCTGGGCGCCTTCGACCCTGAAGGGCACCTCGATCCTCTCCGGGTCCCACTGGTTCTTCCGCGCCGGGCCCAGCGAGGCCACGCGGCTCGGCTGGAACTGCTTCATCCAGTCCGCGAGCTCCCCTTCGAATTGCGTGCGATGTTCCCCGGAGAGGTCCGCATAATACGCGGCGGCGTCGTCATGCTTGCCGGCCAGGAAGGCATCCAGGAAATCCTGGACGACCCGCGCGGCCTCTTTCAGGTCGGCGCGTCTGACCGCTACCACCGGGGGATGACACCCGCGCAGGCGGTCGCAAGTCCTTGCGCGGCCGCCGAGCTCATGCTCGCCGCGTCGGGGGCGAACACGCTCACGCCTCTTGACTCCGTGGCATAGGCCCGGCCCGCTCGGTCAATGGCGACCCATTCGGGGTAGAAGAAGCGCCCGGCAGCACGCGGCTGACTGATGGCGGTAATGAAGCTGCCCTCGTTGTTGTACTTGGCGACCACGCTCACCCAGCGGGACGTGTCGCGCCCCACGAGATAGACGTTGCCGCGGAAATCGCAACCGAGGCCGTGATAGATGTGCCCACTGCCCACCACG
>DATLAK010000026.1 GCA_035527535.1 Armatimonadota bacterium | reverse complement strand
GGATGAGATCGGCGATCATGCCGTCGGAGTCCATATCCACGATGGGGCAGCCGGCGGCCCGGATCTGGCTCACCCAGCGGCGATAGGCGGGCATGAGGAAACGGCACGCCATGGCTGGCGAGATCATGCTGTGCGCCTTGTAGGCCATGTCCTCGGAAATGCCGACGTAGTCCACCTCGACGCGCTCGAGGATGGGCGCGAGGGTGCGGCTCACGAACTCGGCCCAGAACGCCGCCATGTCGTCCACGAACCCCGGATCGTCGGCCATGAGGTAACACAGCCCCTCGAAGCCGCACCACTCGCGCATCTGCCAGAAGGGGCCGTTGAAGTGCACTCCCACGGGGTAGTCGCGCTCGCGCAGTCGGGCGCAGCGCTGCTCGAAGTCATCGGGGAAGCGTCCGGGGGCAGCGGGGTCGTAGCGCTGCCGCATCTGCTCCCAGTCGGCGCGAGTTTGCACCGGGAAGCGGTGCCACTTGCGGGTGACGAAATCCTTGGCGGCGCGGATGTAGGTGTAGTCGTAGCGGTCGGAGATCTCGGTAATGGCGCCCATCCAGTCCTGGACGATGTAGTGGCCGTCACGGTGCTCCAGCACCTTCTCGTCGAAGGTGGGGATCATGATGAAGGAGACGCCGGGCGATACCTGCGACTGGGTTTTCTCCGGCGCGATGCCGAGGATTTCCAGCAGCGCGTCCATGTAGTTGCGTCCGGGTTGCAGGCCCTGCTGGTGCCAGGCGGCGAGGGTGGACTCGCGCGGCCCGCCCGGGGCGAAGGGAACCCGGTCGGGGCGGCCAAACAGCAGGGCTTCGCGATACCTCTGACGTAGGGTCATATGATGGTGTCTCCTCGGCGCCGGGTGACAGGGCGAAGGTGAGGAGTTCGACAGCGCGGATTCAGCCACCTGCCGCGGCGTTCATCCGCGCGGTATGACGTCGGCAAGCCGCCCCCGCCGGTCGGAGCGCAGGGCGCGCGCCCGCCAGCACCCGGACGCTGACGACGGCACGCGATGAAGGCTGGCGCAAGTGGCCCGCCGAATCATGACAGTGGAGGTAGTCGGGTGTCGAGATGACGGGGAGGATTCGATGGAGCAGCGTCCTCTGGTTGGCTTCCATATCGTCGCGCCGTCAACCGTGGCGGTCGGGGAGGCATTCGACCTCAAGCTGAAGTGCTTAACGACGCCGCATCCGGTGGCGGCGGGCTGCTATCGGGCCTATCCCCGTCTCGTCAGCCCCTTCAACCTCTCGCCGCGGGGCTTCGGCTTCATGGACAACGTAGTGGCGCGCTGGAGGGGGCCGCTTCTGCTCAATGGCGGGCCGGCGTCAGTCGCCCCGCGAGAGGTCGCGTGCGAGACGCTTTCCGGGACGTTCGCGGACGACGAGCGCGCGCTTGGCGTCGTCTCCGGCCTGTCCTTCCGCGAGCCGGGCACCCACACCTTCACCATCACCGACCCGCGCACCGGCATCAGCGGCCGCAGCAACCCGATCGAAGTCACGGCCAGCGCGCCGGACCTGCGCCTGTACTGGGGTGACCTGCACAGCCAGACCTTCTTCAGCGACGGCCTGCGCATGCCGGAGGAGCTCTACCACTTCGCGCAGCATGAGGGCTTCCTCGACGTGTTCGCGCTGTCCGATCACTTCGAATGGCTGACGGACGCGCAGTGGGAGTACTTCACGCGGGTGACGAACGATTTCGACAAGCCTGGTCGCTATGTCACGTTTGTAGGCGTGGAGTGGACGAGCTCTAAGCACGGGCATCGCAATATCTATTATCCCGGTAGCGGCGGGCCGGTGCTGCGCGCCAACGACCCGGGGATGGAGCATCTGGAGCAGCTCTTCGCCGCCGCGCGGCAGCACCGCGCGCTGGTGGTGCCCCATCACAGCGCGAACGCGGAAATGGGGGTCAACTGGGACGGCCTGCATGACCCCGAGCACGAGCGGCTGGTCGAGATCTACTCGATATGGGGCAACAGCGAGTGTCCCGCGCAGGACGGCAACCCGCGGCCGATTCTGCCCCAGGGCGGGGAGCGCCGCGGCCAGCACGTGGTTGATGCGGTCGCGCGCGGGCGCAAGCTTGGCTTCATTGGCGGCGGCGACATCCACGACGGACGCCCCGGCGACGACTTGCATATGTACCGAGACTGGCAGCAGCCATCCTTGACCCGTCGCCAGGGCACCATGGGGGTATGGGCGCGCGAGCTGACCCGCGAGGCGGTGTGGGAGGCCCTTTGGAATCGCCGCGTTTACGCCACCACCAACGTGCGCGTGATCCTTCGCTTCGAGGTGTGTGGCGCGCCCATGGGGCAGACGGTATCCGCTTCCGGCCCTCGCTCGATTCGCGTTCGTGCCGCCAGCGAACTGCCGATAGCGCGCGTGGAGGTAGTGCGTGATGGGCGAGAGGCGTTCACCCTGACCCCTGACGCATGTGAGGTTGACTGGGCCGCAGAGGACGCAGCGACGGATGCACCCACTTACTACTACGCGCGCGTCACGCGCACCGACGGCGAGATGGCCTGGTCGAGCCCGGTGTGGGTGACGGTTGGGGCGCCCACGGCGGGAGCCACATAGGGTGGAGCATGCCTCGCGCCCGCGCTTATCCGCGCGGCGTGACGTCGGCGAGGCGCCCCCGCCGGTCGAAACGCAAGGCGCGCGCCGGGCCGAGGATCTCGAGACCGAGGCGCCGCGCGTCGTCCTCAAGCGCGGGCGAGATCCACATTTCGCCGAGGTGGGTGGTGTCACGGATGCGCACGACGCGGCGTGCTTGCAGGGGCCGGCTGTGGCCGACGGCGATGGCGGCCGCGATGGCTGCGCGTTCGCTATCCATGACCAGGGGCAGCTTGGCGCGCTGGATGAAGCCCGAGGTCATGACATTGGCCTTGAGGACACTCCAGTCAATCGAATCGGCGAGCGAGCGCGGGATGAAGTCCGCCAGGCCGACCCCCAACGCGTTGCCGTGACTGGCAGGGGTGAGCCGCAGCGCCACGACGTTGCGGAGACGAGGGCGTCGCGGTTCCGCGCGCTCGCCGGGTTGAAGCGTACGGCCCAGGAGGTTGGGGTCGAGGCCGACGCCGCTGATGTCCTTGCCCATCCAGTCAACGATGAGCGCGTCAATCTCGTTGAAGGGCAGGCGCGGCGCCAGGCGCTTGGCGGCGCGCAGCAGCCGCCGTTCGGTTGATTCGATGTCGCGCGCCGGCATCGCCGCGATGCGCACGATCTCCCCGCAGCCGCTCTCGATGAGCGCGATCCCGCCCAGGATATGCCCGCGGCGAATCATCTCACGCGCGACCTCGGGCATGTGATCGCGCAGGCCGGGCACGCGCAGGGAGTGGAGAGTGATCGCGCCCTGGTGCTTGCCGAGGCCGATTCCGATCATCTTCATGAGCCCGCTCTCGAAGGGCCCGCGGAAATCCGAGTGCGCCTTGACGCGGTTGACCACCACCACCCCGTCACACCGCAGCGCCTCGCGCGAGAGCCAGATGGGCACGCCCGCCGCGGTCTCGCCCAGCCGCTCCGCCGCCATGCTCGCGCGCACGGGCGCGCCTACCGACCTGGGGGTGATGCCGAAGCCGGCGAGCAGCTCGCGCTGACCGGCGGCGGTCGCACCGCCGTGGCTGCCCATGGCGGGGATGATGACCGGCCGCGCACCGGCCGCGCGCAGCTCGGCGACCACGGTGGAGATGATCGCGGCCAGTTGCGGAATCCCGCGACTGCCGACGGCGACGCCGACATACGCGCCGGGCTTGAGGCCGCGCGTGATGCCAGCGCGGGACATCTCATCGCGCGCCGCCGCCGCCACGTCGGCCAGCGGGCGCCCGGGCAGGCGCTGCCGCAGCGGCATCAGCGGCGGCAGTCGCATGGGCTATTCCTCGTATCGCCCCAGCTCGCGCACGAGCTCGATCACGCGGCGGTAGCTCTCGAAGCTGATCGTGGGGGGAATGGAGTGGTCGCTGTGGTAGATATACCCGCCGCCGGGCTTGGCGGCGAGCAGCTTGCTCCGCACCTCGGCCTCCAGCTCCTCGCCGCCGCGCGCCATGGCGTCGGCGTTGATGTTGCCGAAGAAGACGATGCGGTCGCCGTAGAGCGGCTTGAGCTCGCGCACGTCGTTGCCCGCGCGCGCCTCCAGCGGTTGGATGCAGTCAAAGCCCGACTCGATGAGCAGCGGGATGAACTGGCGCACATCGCCGTCGCAGTGCAGGATGAAGGGCCAGCCTCGGCGGCGGCACATTTCCGCCATGCGCCGGTGATGCGGCTGCAGCAGCTCCCGGTAGGCCCGCGGCGAGAACAACATCCCATTCTTGTAACAGAGGTCGGAGAATAGCCATACGCCATCGCACTCCAGGCCCGCGGCGACCGTCATGTCGCAATTGGCAATGATGAAGTCCGTGTAGTCGGCGAGTATCTCCGCCACCAGCTCCGGCTGCTCCGCCACCCACAACAGCGCCGTCTCGTGCCCGACGATGCGCAGGAGCCGCCAGAACGGCTCGCCGGGGTTGAGATAGACGAAGGCGTCGCGGGCGCGGCCGTCGCGATAGCTCTGCCAGGCGGCGTCGCTGATGCGCGTGGGGTCGGGACGCAGGCGCTCGCGGTGCGCGCGCCAGGCGTCGGCATCGGTGATGGTGAACTCGAGTTGCCCCGGCGTGGCGAAGGTATCCCGCCATTCCTTGGTCGTGACCCCGTTGCGGTCCACGACGATACGGTAATCGGCGGTCTCTTCGAGGGTGCGCTCGGGCAGTTGCAGGCTGCAGTCGAGCCCGACGCCGGACATCTCGTCGAGCCCGAAGTACGCCCCCGGCTCGACATCGGCGGGCAGCCCCTCCCGCCGCCAGCGCTCGAGGGTCTGCGGCCAGAAGGCGATGTCGACCATGGGCACGCGGTCGGGCAGGCGCCGGGCCAGCACTGCGGTCAATCGTTCGCGGGAGGTCATGCCTGTGCAATTCGCCCCCCAGCGACGTTCTCTTTCTTTTTTTTCGGCTATCCCGGCATCTTGCCGCTGATGAAGGCGGCGGTGCGCTCGTCGCGCGGCAGGTTGAGGATATCTTCGGCCGGGCCCTGCTCGATCAACTGGCCATCGTAGAGGAACGCGGCGCGGCTCGTAGTTGCGGCGAGGCGCCGCGCCAGAAACAGGTTGTGCGTTACCAGGATAACGGTATGCGCGGCGGCATGTTCCCGCACCACCGCCTCGATCCGGCTCGCGTTCTGCGGGTCGAGATTGGCCTCCGGCTCGTCCAGGAACAATACCTCGGGCTTCACTGCCAGGGCGCGAGCGAGGCCCACCAGTTGCGCCTCGCCTCCCGATAGTCCCCACGCCGGCCTGCGCATGAGATCGCAAGCGCCCACCTGCTCCAGCACCTCGCGCACGCGCGTGCGGCGCTGGCGGCGAGACCATCCGCGCACACGCAGCCCATAGGCGACATTGGCGCTCACGCTGGCGCGTAGCAGGTAAGGCGACTGGAATACCATCGCCATGCGCCGCCGCAGCGCCGGCGCGGCGCCGGTCGTGGCGCGCACGCCGCCGATGACGACCTCCCCCCCGGCGGGCGTCTCCAGCAGATCGAGCAGTCGCAGCAGGGTGCTCTTGCCCGCGCCATTGGGGCCGAAAACGCAGAAGACTCCGCCGCGCGGTATGTCGAGGGTGATGTTGGACAGCACCTCGCGCACACCGTAGCGCTGCGTCAGACCTCGCACCTGGATGGCGTATTCGCCCGCCACTACCGCCACCTCTGCAAAAAGCCGAGCGCGAAGTTCACAACGAAGGCGATCAGCAGCAGGATGATGCCGAGCGCGATGGCGAGGTCGAAATTGCCCTTGCCGGTTTCGAGGACGATGGCGGTGGTCATGACGCGCGTGTGGCTGGCGATGTTGCCGCCGACCATCATCACCGCGCCGACCTCCGAGATGACGGCGCCGAAGCCGGCGATGACCGCCGCGCCCATGGCGAAGCGCGCCTCGCCCAGCAGGGTCAGGGTGGCGCGCAGCTCGCTCGCGCCCAGCGACAGCGCCACCGCGCGCACGCGCCGATCCACCGATTCCACCGCCGCCACGGTCAACGCGGCGATGAGCGGCGAGGCGAGGATCGTCTGGGCGACGACCATGGCGGGGACGCTGAACAGCAAGCGCGTGAACCCCAGCGGGCCGCTGCGCGACAATAGCAGGTACACGAAAAGCCCGACCACCACCGGCGGCAGGCTCATGCCCAGGTTGAGCGCCGCCACCGCGGCGCGCTTGCCGGCGAAGCGGCGCAAGCCCACTACCGCGCCCACCGGGATGCCGAGCGCGCAGCCCAGCACCGTGCTCGCGCCCGACACCAACAGCGAGCGCAGGATGATCGCCCACACCCCCTGCCCGCCGGTCGCCAGCAGGCGGGCGGCCTGTCCTATCCCCTGGATGATGTCGTGCACGGTTTGCGCACTCGATGGTTGGAGGCCGGCCGCCCCTGCCGAAATCGCGGCTATTGCGCGCGCGCGGGAACGCGCGCCGCCCCGTAAACCCGGAACAGTGGGCGACCGTAGCGCTCGGCGCCGAAGGCGCCGATGCGCCTGAGCGTCTCCGGTGCCAGGAAGTAGTGGATCAGCCGCATCGCCCCCTGGTGATTGACGCCCGGGTGCGTCCGCGGACTGACCGCCATTAGGCTGTAGCGATTGAGCAGCTCGTCGCCTTTTTCGCAAAGCATCGCCAGGTGCAAGCGGTCGCGCTGCGCGAGGTAGGTGCCGATGTCGCTCAAGGTGTACGCATCCTTGTCGTCGGCCAGGCGCAGGGTGGCGGCCATGCCGGACCCGGCTTCGAGGTACCAGTCGCCTTGGGGCTTGATCTTGGCCGTCTCCCAGAGCTGGAGTTCGCGGTAATGCGTGCCGGACTTGTCACCGCGCGAAACGAAGGTCGCGCGCGCCTCGGCGATCCGCTTCATGGCGATGGCCGGGGTGGGGGAGGAGCTGACGTGGGCAGTATCGGCGGCCGGGCCGACGATGACGAAATGGTTGTACATCAGCCGCCAGTGGCCGGCGGCGTGGCCCGCGCGAATGAAATCGCGCTCGAGGTCGGGCGCGTGCACGAGCACCGCGTCGGCGTCGCCGCGCCCCGCCAACTCCAACGCCTGGCCGGTGCCGACGGCGACGACCTTGACCGCGATGCCGCTGCGCTGCTCGAACTCGGGCAGGATGTAGTCCAGAAGGCCGCTGTCGTAGGTGCTGGTAGTGGTGGCAAGGGTCAGCGGCCGCGGTGCGGCCAGCGCCGCGCCCGTCAGGGCGAAGAGCAGAACCAGAGCAGCAGCGATGCGAGTGCGCATCGGGGACCCCATCAGTACGTGATCTGCAGTTCGGTGGTGAAGATGTCGTAGCTGCCGCCGGCGTCGGGGCGCACGAACTCCTCCGCCACCCGCAGCCGCACCGCCGGGTCGAGCTGCCGCATCCAGATGAGCGACGTTACGTCGGTGCTATCCCCCGCCGCGTCGCGGTCGGGGTCAAAGCGGTGCCAGCGGATCGCCAGGCGCGTGCCCGGGCGCGGAGCATAGCCGCCGAGCACGGTCCACGCCAGGACATCCTTGTCGCCGCCAGCGATCGCATCGGCCAGCGCCGCCCTGCCCACGATGATCTCGCCCTTCAGCTCCGCCGGCCCTCGTCGGGCGACAAGGTGAGCACCCGCCAAACGGCGCTTCGCATCCGCCCGCGGCGTGGTCGAGGTCGCCGGGCTAGTGTCCTCGCCGTAGTAAGCCGACAGCCCGTACTCCAGCGACTGATCGGCCCGCGCCAGGCGCACAGCCACGTCCTTATGGTCATTGGTGTCGCCGCGCTTGTAGCCGGCGCCGTTGACCAGGGCAAGCCATCCCCGCCACTTGTCACCGAGGCTGCCCTCGACGCGCACGCCGCGATCGTACTTGCGGTCCGGAAACAACCGCTTGAGACCTAACGACTCTTCCGGCGCCTCAAGCTCCCGGCTGGAGGTAAACAGCTCCCACCCGAAGGGTACGTAGAACTGCCCCGCGAGCACGCGAACCGCATTGAAATCCAACGCGGCATAGCCTTCGTTCAGAACGACGATGCTCTCGCCGGCTTTCTTCTGGGTCGGCACGTCAAGCTCCACCTTGTAGTCCGCTCGCGCGGACACCGGGCCCGACAGCGTCAGCTTGGCGCGGCGCACGGCGAACTCGGAGGCGGGCGCTGCCGACCCCTCCACCGTGTAGCGCATCTGCGCGTACCCGGAGATGCAATGGCGCATCATCTCGTCCGTCGCCTTGTCCAGCCGGATGCGGGTCTCGTCGAGCGAGGTGCGCAGGTCTGCCAGCTCGGCGGCAATGCTGTCCACCTTGGCGCCCATGGTCACCAGCTCGTTGCGAAACTCGGCCAGCAGCTTGTCAATGCGCGCGAGGTCCTCCGGGGCGACCGCGGGCGGCGCCGCGCACGGCTCCTCGGCGGCGGTTGGGGGTGCGCCCTCCAGCGGGGCCTGGGCCAGCAGCTCGAGGCGGCGACCGCGCTCCCCCATCGCCTCGCCGACGCCGCGCACCGCGCGGGCGGTCAATGCCGCCATCTCCGGGCGCGTCAAGGGTGTGGGGCCACCGTAGGGCGCCGCCGCGTACCCATGCACCAGCCCGCGCTGCGTCAGCGCGTCAATCGCAGCATAGCTCCAATGTCCAGGGGGAACCTCGTCCAGCGTTTGCGCCGCCACCGGCAGGGCCATCACCAACAGAGCAGACAACCATAGCCACAATATGCGCACGGCACCCTCCACCCGCACGATTCACGCCGGAGCATATCATGGGCCGGGAGCGATGTCAACGCCGCGCGAGAAGCCGCGCGAGAAGCCGACCGGCTGGCAACGCCTCGGATTCGGGTTGATATCGCGGGGCGCACCGACTGACGGCCGATGGGCCCGCTCGCGTTGACTTGTTATCGCGGCCCGTGTAGAATCGGCGTCGGGCACAAGGAGGAGCGCCGAGGTCGCTGCACCGGCGGAGGGGCAAGGGGCGAATAGCTCAGCGGGAGAGCGCTTGCCTTACAAGCAAGAAGTCGCTGGTTCGATCCCAGCTTCGCCCACCAGATCGCCGGGGCCGGCTTGCACCGAGGTCAGACTGCGAAATCGTTCCAGGATGGGGGGCCGGCCCCGACAATCTCGCGGCACATGTGACGGCTGAAGGCTGGCCGAGAGGGGGCCGTTGCGGTGTTGATGCACAGGCAACATGTCCCCTTAACTGCAAAGCGATTGTGTCCTCTGACATGCAGCGTTCGAGCGATGAGGCGGTGATTTGCGCCTGGCTCGCGAGGTGCCTGGGTCGCGGTGACATCGCGCCACTTTCCTGGCGCGATGTCGGAGGCCTTAGCGGCTGCCGGGCATGGAATTGCGCGGTGGCCCACGAGTCGCTGTTTCTCAAGCTCTACTCGCCTGGCTTCGACGACTACTCCCGCCTTGGGCCGGTGGATACGGCGCGCAAGCACGCACTGGCATTGGACGAGCTACCGCGCTTCGGCGTGCCAGCGCCGCGGTGCCTGGGCTTCGCCGCCGAACACGACGAGGCCGCGCTGGTGACGGAGTGGCTGATCGCGTCTCCCTTCGCGCCGGCCCACCGTGTTGAGGCAGCGCGGGTACTTGCGCGGCTGCAGGCGCTCCGGCTGCCCGATCTGAGTCCGGAACTTGCCGCTCTGATCTCTCGCTCCACGCCCAACCGCGGGCGCATCGGCGAAGCGCCGGACGAGCCACAGCTCACAGAGACCACGCTGCAGCACGGCGACTACTACTCGGTTAACCTCGTCGCCGGGCGCGACACCGTATCTGTGCTCGACTGGGATCTGCTCGCCGTGGGCGATCCGATGTGGGACCTTGGCCTCCTGCTCTGCGCGGACCGCAGCGTGACGGAAGAGGAAGCCGCGGCCGTTATCGCGGCCTACGAAGAGATCCACCCGGCGGCGACGGAACGACTCCTTTGGCACCGCCGCTGCTGGCAGTCGTTCTGGGATGAACGCGACCGCCGGGGCCGGCGGTCGCGGGAGGCGTAGTCCGCCTCGGCGGCGCGGCCAGGACCGCGCCATGTTTGGCCTCTTCGAAGGGCCGGGCGTGAGCAGGTCTCCTAAGTCACGGGACTCTTGCCAAGGCCACGGCCTGATGCGCCTATCCAGGTGGCACAGGCGCCCTCGCCTGTGAATGGGCCAGCGTCGTGCGTCACAACGCCAGCCGAAACACCCGCGCCGGGTTGTCGCGCATCATCGCCTGCAGCCAGGCGTCGGCGCGCGCGGGGGGCAGGCTGCCGTCCTCGATCTTCTCCGCCAGCGCCCGCGCGATGTTCTCGCGCGCCATCACCAGGTGTCCGTAAACCTTCTCCACCACACAGTAGTCACCGCCGAAACCGAATACCTTGTTCATCGGCGCCAACTCTACCCACGACTTGAGTGCCCGCCGTGTGATCTCTGGCGACATCAGGTGCGCCCACGACAGGTCGAGATAGACGTTGGCGTATTGCTTCGCCAGCAGCGCCGCCTCCTCCAGCCACGGGAAGCCGGCGTGCAGCACCACGAACTCCACGTCGCGATACCGGTTCGGCAGGTTCCACAGCCGCAACGGGCGCGCGTCGTCGGCGTTGTGCCCGGTGTACGCCTGCAGCGAGGAGTGGAACACGACCGGCAGCTCCATCTCGCCCGCCATCTCGATCAGCCGATGGACCATGTAGTCCTGAAGGGGGCGGCTCTCCTCGTAGCCCAGCGAAAAGGCGCGCCAGCCGTACCCCTCCTCGATCACGCGATTGAACACCGCCTCCGCCTCCGCGTGCGTGCGGGGGGCGAAGTGCAAGTCGCGCATGTACGCGAAGTGGAACTTGAGGCCCTTCATCCCCTGTTCGCGTAAGCCCCGCAGCTCCCGCGCCACCGCCTCGACGTAGCGGTCGAGGCTCGCGCACGACACGCCCAGACGGTCCTCCAATCCGCGAATGACCGCGGGCGTGACCTCCCCGTACTCGGCGACGAAGATCACCGGCGCGAAGAACTCGGGGTCGTCGGTGACGGCCCCGTAATTCATCGCCAGGCGGATGCGGCACACTTCCTTGAGCACCTGGTGGTAGAGCCCCGGCCGGTTGGCCTGGCGCATCGCGGCGGTCAGCGCCTGCGCATCATCGAGCGACGACAGCCGGCCGATGCCGTAGAACTTTTCCATGGCGATGTGCGCCGCCCGGCAGTAGCTGCCATCCTGGATGCGCTGGTAGAACGGCTCGAAGCTGCGCCACTTGACCTCGGCCGCCGTGTCGGGCTTGAAGAACGCCTCGACCTCGGCCGGCGGCATCCCCGCCGCCAGCAGGTCGCCCCGGCAGTAGTGGCTGAAGAACAGCGAGAAGTCCACGTCCTGCGCAACGCGGTCCTTCTCCGGCGGCAGGTGCTCGTGGCAGTCCACGATCTCCATCTGCCCCAGCATCTCTAGCAGCCGCTCGTAGTGTCGGTCAAACGATGACACACTGGCCTCCTTAACGCCGCCGAATGCAGCACCGCCCCCGGCTGTGATCCGAGTTCGATGCCGCCCCCTTGGCGCAAAGGAGAGTTCTACGACGCGCGCGGTGGGGCCTTCCGGGCCTGGACGGCGGGTTCATCGCCCCTCGGCGGACTCGCCCGCCCCCACGATCCGCGGGGTGATGAAGATCGCCAGGTCGCTCGATTTCTGTACGCGGCGCGTCTTGCGGAAGAATTGTCCGATCAGCGGCAAGTCGCCCAGCAGCGGCGTCTTGTCCAGCCGCCAGGTTTCTTCCTCCAGCGTCAGCCCGCCAATGATTACCGTCTCGTCATTGTCGCAGAACAGCTTGGTCGAGGCTTGGCGGCGCGTGGTGTCGGGCAGGTCGCCCGCCGCCCCGAAGATGAAGCTGTCCACGGTCGCGTCTATGCTCAGCGAGATGCGCCCGCCCTCCAGCACCACCGGCGTGATCTTGAGGATGGTGTCGGCCGAGATGTCACTGCGCGAAAGCACCGGTTTGCCCTGGTAATCGGTGCCGGCGGCGAACAGGAAGTTGTCGGTACGCCGGATGTTGATCGTTGACTCCGTCCCGCTGGTGGCCAATACCCGCGGGTTGGCGCGCACTTTGGCCTTGCCCTGGCTCTCCAACAGCGACAGGGTGGAGAAGAACGTCTTGTCGAGCTTGCCCACGCCCTGGTAGAAGATCTCGCCCGCGCCCCCCAGTACACCCAAAGGCAGGAAGGCGCC
>DATLAK010000025.1 GCA_035527535.1 Armatimonadota bacterium | reverse complement strand
GGCCGCCACGGCGGCAGCAAAGCTGCCTAGCCGTCGCGCAGATGACACAGATTGGGCACGGATTGTGCGCAGGCGTTATGCGTGAAGTGGCAGGGCGGCAGATCCCTTGGGCCCGCGGTCGCCATCCTGCGCCCAAGGTCAGTGGCAGCGCAGGAGTCCTCAGGGCCTCGGCGAAGTAGCGGGCGACGCGGGTCCCCGCGCCCAATTCTCTCGGAGGCCATCAGATGCCCCAGCTTGCGATTAGCGGCGGCGCTGCGGTGGCGCCGCAAGGCCTGCGCGCGACTTGGCCTATCTTCGATGACCGCGACCGCCAGGCGCTCTTGCGCGCCCTCGATTCCGGCAACTGGTGTCGCGTCGGCCAGGTTGATCCCCAGGATTCCGAGGTCGCGCACTTTGAGGCCGAGTTTGCGCGCTACCACGACGCCGCCCACTGCGTGGCGGTGGTCAACGGCACCGCCGCCATCGAGGTCGCGCTGCGCGCCGGCGGCGTCGAAGCCGGCGACGAGGTGCTGGTGACGCCGCTGACCTTCATCTCCTCCGCCACCGCCATCGTCCTCGCCAGGGCGGTGCCCGTGTTTGTGGAGGTGGATGCCGCGACCTACCAGATTGACCCCGCCGCCATGGCGGCGGCCATCACTCCGCGCACCCGCGCGGCGGTCATCGTCCACTACGGCGGCTACCCCTGCGACATGGACGCCATCGCCGAGCTGGCGGCGCGGCGAGGGTTATTCATCGTCGAGGACTGCGCTCACGCCCACGGCTCCGAGTGGCGCGGGCGCAAGGTCGGGGCGCTGGTCAACGCCGGCGCCTTCAGCTTCCAGGCCTCCAAGAGCCTCACCAGCGGCGAGGGCGGGGCCGTTATCACCGACGACGAAGAGGTGGCCGCCAAGGCGTTCTCCTATCACCACATCGGTCGCATCCCCGGCCGCCCCTTCTACGAGCACCACATCGTCGCCCCCAACTATCGCCTGACTGAGCTCCAGGGGGCGCTGCTGCGCAGCCAGCTCGAACGGCTGCCGCAGCAAACCGAAGCCCGCCACCGCAACGCCTCGCGCCTGTCCGCCGCCCTGGCCGACATGCCCGGGGTCGCCCCGCTCAAGCCGGACCCGCGCATTACCGCCCAGGGCTACTACTTCTACCTGTTCCGCTTTCTGGCCGACCAGTGGGACGGCGTCCACCGCGATCGCTTCCTGCAGGCGCTGCAGGCCGAGGGCATCCCCGCCGGCAACGCCTACGGCATCCCGCTGCACCATAACCCGGTCTTCCGCGAGCATGGCTTCGGGCGCACCGGCTGCCCCATCAACTGCGGCCATTACCCGGGGGAAATGGACTACTCGAAGGTGGTCCTGCCCATCGCCGAGCGCATCCTCGCCGCGGAACAGGTGAGCCTGATGAAAGACGTGCTCATGGAGGGCGCGAACATTGACCTCATCATCGCGGCGATCGAAAAGGTACATCACCACCGCGACGAGTTGCGCGAATAGGATGGCATCCGAGAGAGACAGCCGATGAAATCAGACGCCGCTACCGCCGCCGGCCCCCTGCGCGCCGGCGCCGCCCAGGTCGAGATCACGCCGCCGGCCGGCGCGCACCTCGCCGGCAGCATCGGGCGGTTCCGGCCCGCCCAGTCGGTGCTCGATCCCCTGTACGCCAAGGCGCTCGTGCTCGAGCGCGGGGACCGCAAGTTGTGCTTGCTGACCTTGGACGTGACCATCATCACTCGCCCCTGGACCGAGCACATCCGCGCCGCCGCCGCCGAGCTCGGCTTCGCCCACGACGCGGTGATGGTGCACGCCATCCAGACTCACTCCGCGCCCTCCGTCGGCCACTTCATGCTGGACGATGACTTCCCCAACGTGCCGGCGGAGTTCGAGTGGCTGCGCGGGGGAGAGACGCGGTTCGCCGAACGCGCCGCGCAAGGAGCGATTGAGGCGATCCGCCATGCCGACGATTGCCTGCAGCCGGTGCAGGTGGGGGCGGGCAGCGCCGTCAACGACCGGCTGGCCTTCAACCGCCGCGGGGTGACCCGCGACGGCACGGCGATCATGCCGTGGCTGTACTCCTCGCTGCAGCACCCCCTGGGGCCAACCGACGTCCGCTACCTGGAGGGGCCCACCGATCCCGAGGTCGGGGCGGTGTGCCTGCGCGACGCCGACGGGCGCATGGTGGCCATGGTTCTGCACCATACCTGCCACCCGGTCAATGTCTTCACGCACCTACCGAACCTGGTGGTGTCGGCGGACTGGCCGGGGGCGTGGGCGGAGGAGATGCGCCGCATCTACGGACCTGACTGCGTGCCGCTGGTGATTAACGGCTGCTGCGGCAACATCAACCCGTGGCCGCCGTTCGAGCCGGACTTCGTGTGCGATCACCGGCGCATGGGGCGGGAGCTGGCGGAGACCGCGGGGCGCATTATCGAGCGCATGATGTTCCGCGAGGAAGAGACGCTCGACAGCCGCCGGCGGGAGGTGCCACTGGCGATCCGCGAGGTTGCCCCCGAAGCGCTGGCGGCGGCGCGCGAGGCGCTGGCCGGACATTCCCAGCCGCCCTGGGCAGACGACGAGCGGACCGCCGTGAGCGGGGAATGGATTTCGGCCTCGCAACTGGTGAGCGTTGATCTCTTGCGCCGCCGCGAGCCCGAAATGCCCTACGAGATCCAGGTCCTGCGTGTGGGTGACATCGCCATCGTCGGCCTGCCGGGAGAGCCCTTCGTCGAGGGGCAGCTCGCCATCAAGATCGGCTCCCCGACCTATCCCACCTACGTCGCCCACTGCACCACCCAGTACGTCGGCTATGTCCCCACCCGCGAGGCCTTGGCGCGTGGGGGACATGAGGTCAATACTTCATACTGGGCGAAGCTGTGTCCGGAGGCGCTCGACGTGGTGGTGGAGAATGCGATAGGGCTGCTGGGAGAGGTCTTCCCCGGCTGAGGGCAGTCCGTCGAGTGCGGGAACCCCGCCGGCCTGCGCGTCAGTCCTTGGACGGGAATCGCAGCCGCGGGTTGCACAGGTCGCGGTAAACCTCGGGCCGCCGGTGACGCCCCGGCCCCCCGCCGCCGGCGGCGTCGAGGTCAACATCGGCCACCACCACCCGGTCGGGGCCGTCGGCCCGGGCGATGATGTCGCCCGCGGGGGAGATGATAAGGCAGTCGCGCGGGTGGGAGAAGATGATCCACAGCCCGTTCTCGTAGGCGCGCGTGCGCATCATCACGTCGTTTCGCTCGCCATACATGCCGGCGGAGGGATTCAGTATCAGCCGCGCCCCGCGCAGCGCCAGCAAGCGCGCCGCCTCGGGGAGCTGGCGGTCGAAGCAGATCATGATGCCGACGCGGCCGAGCGCGGTGTCGAAGACGGGGAACTCGTCGCCGGGGGTGTTCAGCGGCTCAGCGCCCATCAGGTGCACCTTGCGGAAAACGCCGACCACGGCGCCGTCGGGGCCGATGAGCGCCGCCGAGTTGTGCATGCGCGGTCCCGCGCGCTCGGCGAAACCGGCGGCCAGGTAGATGCCCAGCTCGGCGCAGAGGTCGCGCATCTCGCGCAGGTAACGGCTGCGCCGCACTGACTCGCCGGCGGCCCGGTATGCGGCGCGCGTCAGGCCCGGCTGCTGGACGACGTAGCCTTCGAGAAAGCCCTCCGGCGCGCACACGAGCTGCGCGCCGCGCGCCGCCGCCCGCCGCACCAGCCGTCGCGCCTTGCGCCAATTGCCGTCCTTATCCCCCGGTTTGCTCTGGAGCGCCAGCCCGGCGATCCTTATCATTTCCCTACCCCGTGCGCGGCGCGCATATTGCAGGCGCGGCTGGTTGCGGCGGCACCAGCCGCGTCATCTGGCAGCGACCAGCGGCTTCATCGCGCGCGCCGTCCGAGAAACGCGGCCCCGGCGCGCCCGCCCCATCCGCCCGCAAGTGCGCTGGCACAGAAGACCAACCCTGAGACCATGACCGCGGCCGCGCCCCCCGCCGGCCGGCCGATGAATATGTCGGCGCGGCAAGCTGCCACCCCGGCTCCTCACCGATGATCGGCCTATTACTCCCGCAGATACGACGAACGCGGCAGATGTCCTGCGCCTGAGCGACGCCACCCGGCAACCGCCTGCCATCGCTCGACCCCCCACACAATGGCCCCATTGGACACACCGGTCAGCCCGGGAAGGCCGGGGGACGCTGGCGTCGAATACCGGGGAATCGTTTGCGCGCGGGAGGCGCCGGGATGTCCCAAGGCACATGTGCGCTGGGATCGTTTCGGCTGCGGCTGGAGCCCAGGGGCGCTGGGGTTGTGGTCGAATCGCCGCGATGGCCCGGCTTGCGCCTGGGCCCACTGCGGCCGGCGCTGACCATTGACGGCGAGCGGCACGTGCCGTCCGCGCTGCGCTTCGAGCCGGCCCGGGATTCCGCACGGCTGACGGCGGAGTTCTCCTCCGCCGGCACGGCTGTGATTCTCGACTTCGCTCCCGCCGACGATGGCGGGATGGTGATGGCCGCCCGGCTCGCCCGCGCTGCGACTGAACCGGCGGTGCTAAACTACGTGTCCCTGCTGGAGCTGACCTCCCCCGGCCGCGCCGCATTCGGCGACGGCGAAGACTCCGCGCGCATCTACGAGGAGGCCGGCTACTTCGCGTGCGTCCGCGGCATCGCCGAGCAAGCGCCCACGCCGGCGGTTTACTCGCGCCCCCCGGAGCCGATGGAGAACGACCCGCACGCCTTGGCCCAAGGAACCTCTCGCACCGTCTGGGAGCTTTACAACCCCACCGTGGGGCAGGCCCTGCTGGTGGGTTTCGACAGCTTCGAGCGCTGGATGGGAGTGGTGCAGATGGCCTTTGCCGAGGGCGCGGGCGTGACCAGCTGGGCGCTCGCCTTCGACGGCGGGGATCTGCGCGTAGAGCCGGCGGAAGAGCTGGCCCTGGAGAGCGTCGTCTGGATGATGGACCTGGACCCCTGGCGGCTGCTCGAACGGTGGGGCGATCACGTGCAGCGCAAGCACGACCTGCGGCCGCCGGCGCGCAGCCCGGTGTCGTGGTGTTCGTGGTATCCCTACCGGCTCACGGTGTCGGAAGAGCTGGTGCTCGCCAATGCACAGGTCGCGGCGACGCGCCTCAAGCCCCTGGGCCTGTCCATCATGGAGGTGGATCTCGGGTGGGAGGCGGGATTCCTGCCGAGCGAGTACCGCGAGAATGACCAGTTCGCCCACGGCCTGGGGTGGTTGTCCGAGCGGCTCGCGGAACACGGTCTTGCACTCGGCGCCTGGAACGCGCCGTTCACCGTCAGCGAGTTTCAGTCCCTGGCGAAGGAGCATCCGGAGTGGCTGCTGCGGGACGCCAACGGCCGGCCCGCGAGCTTCGGGAGGTGGTACTGGGAGCCCCACGGCGACACCTATGTCGTGGACCTTACTCATCCCGGCGCGCAGGCCTGGCTGCGCGAGAACATCGCCAGCCTGGCGCGGCGCGGGGTGCGCTATCTCAAGTGCGACTTCATCAGCGCGGTTCACGCGGCGTCGCTGCGCCACCGCCACGACCCGCGCATCGTGGGGGGCGGCGGCTTCGAAGCCGGACGCTTGGGCTGCCGTATCATCCGCGACGAGCTGCGCGCGGGCCGCCCCGACGCGCTCATCCTCAACTGCAGCCACCTGGAGATGGCGGGGCTGGGCCTATTCGGGCTGCTGTACGCCTGCTACGATACGGGCAACACCGGCTATGTCGGCTGGCGCCATCTGCGGGAGGTCTATACCGCCGTCGCCTGCCATCTCTACCAGCAGGGGCGCTGGGGCATCATCGAGCCGTCGTGCCTGTGTGTCGGCCCTCCCGGGACGTTGGAGGAGGCGCGCGTGCGCGCCACTGCGACTTTCCTGTGCGGCGGCGAGGTCAATATCAGCGATGACCTGACGCGCCTGCCCGAGGATCGCTGGCAGGTGCTGCTGTCGGTGCTGCCGCCGCTGAGCAAGCCGGCGAAACCCGTTGACCTGTTCGACAGCGAGTACCCGTCGGTGTGGCATCTGCGCGTCGAGGCGGACTGGGACTCGTGGGACCTGGTGGGGCTGTTCAACTTCGATCTACCGTCGGGACGCTATCACTACGGAGACCCCGAGTCGCGCACCTTCCGCGTTCCATTGGAGCGCCTGGGGCTCGATCCAACGGAGACCTATTGGGCCTACGAGTTCTGGTCCGGCGCCTTCCTGGGCGAGGCAAACAGGGCGCTGGAGCCGACCTTCTCCGGCGGCTGCGAACGAGATCCGGGCGAGGTTCAGGCGCACGAAGTGAGCGGCGCGCT
This sequence comes from Armatimonadota bacterium, assembly GCA_035527535.1. NCBI lineage: Bacteria > Bacillati > Armatimonadota > Armatimonadota bacterium. The sequence goes on along the minus strand of DATLAK010000025.1, from coordinate 520 downwards.
CGAGTTCACCTTCTTTGGCCCCGCTGTTAAGCTGGTAGCCGTGCGCCGCGCGCGCCCGCACCCCTGGGTGGTGGGCACCGGGTTCCACCAGAGCGCGGGGGCCGAGCTGCGGGGTGTGCGGTGGGATGAAACCGCCGGCGAGCTGCGGGGCGAGCTTCATCGCCCAGCCGGGCACAGCGGCAGTATCACCGTGGCCGCCCCTGGTCGCGGTGAGCCCGCGGCGACCGTCGCCGGCCGGCCCGCGCCGGTGTGCCCGGGGGCCGCGGGGGCCTGGGTGCTGCCCATCGTCTGCGCGGCGGAGGTCACCCCCTGGACGCTGCGCTTTGAGCATGTAGAGGCGGCGTAAAGCCGGCCGCAGCGTCAATAGGAGTCCATGCCATGAGCGAGCAAGTGATCACCGTCGGCGCCGCGGGGGCGGACTTCTGCGGCGCCGACAACCGGGCGATCCAGGCCGCGATTGACGAGATCGCGCGGGGCGGGGGCGGCACCGTGCAAGTGCTGCCCGGCGCCTATCTACTGG
>DATLAK010000024.1 GCA_035527535.1 Armatimonadota bacterium | reverse complement strand
CCCCCTGGGGGAGGCGAAGGAGTTGCGGGTTCTTGCTCTGAAATCCGTGGGGGGGGCGCGAGCGAAGCGCGACTGCGCCAGGCGCTGCGCGACCTGGGCTTGCCGCGAACGCGCCGCATCGCCGAGGAGGCAACGGCGCGCGCCGCTGATCCCGCGCGCGCTGGCAGGAACGGGTGGGGTCATGCGGAATGATTACCTGCGGGGCGTCTCGCGCGGGAGAGCCAGGTGCAAACCAAAGTCTCCGTTGGTAAAGAAGACGACGGCAAGTCCATCCGGCTGGGTGTGGGCGACCTGCTGGAGCTGAGCCTGCCGGAGACCGATGCGGCAGCGAGCTGGCACGTGGAGGTTGACGCCAACGTGCTGGCAGTCGTGTCGTCGCCCACCAACACGCAGACGGTGTGGCTGCTGGACGAGGCGGATCAAACCCGCTTGTGGACCTTCCGCGCCGCCCGCACCGGCTATGCCCTGCTCAAGCTGTCCTACGATTCGATCGAGAACGGCGCGGCGGTGGATCACTTCGCGCTGGAGGTGACCGTCGGCGACGCGCCCAAGCCCAAGCCCATCCGTCAGCCGCTGCCGGCTTCGCAGCTCATCATCGTTCTTTTCCAGTCGTTTCTGATCGCAGCGGCCGGCGCCCTGCTATCCTTTCGCATGGCCACCTTGACGGCCCAGGTGCTGGACCTCAACGACGCGGTGCAGGTGGCGCAGTCCGATCTCCTGCTGGCCCTGCTGGGGACGGTGGGGCTGGCAACGGTGGCGGGCTTCCTGCTGGTGCGCATCATCGCGCTCTTCACCAGCCGGGGACGCTGAGGGCCCGCCGCCGCCCTTTCTGACGTTCCTCGCTTGCGCCCCCCCACCCGCCGCCCACGCGCGACGTCGCCGCTGCCGCGCTCCGGTCCCGCAGGTTGCCCGGCCTGCCCGCAGAAGAACGTATGGGCAGCAAGCGCAAGGGGAAGCCGGGCATGTCGAGGGTCGAGGTTCTCGTCAGCGCGGGCGGCGAGGCGGCCGACAAGGAGTGGCTGGCGCGCCTAGCGCGCCGCCTGGCCGGGGACGAGTGGGGGCGGATGCTGTGCATCGTGCCCACGCGCGATGCCGCCGACCACCTCACCGAACGCCTGCTGCGCGAGTTCGATCTGCCCGGCATCTTCGGCCGGCCCCTGCGCACCTTCTACGACCTCGCGCGCGACATCGCGGAGGCGCGACGCCTGGGCGGACGCAACCTCTCCAACCTGCAGCGCGCGCTGCTGCTCGAGGCGCAGGTCGCCGACGCCGACCTGCCGACTTTCCGCCGGGTGCAGCGCTTCCCCGGTTTCGCCGCCGCCCTGGGCGACCTTATCGGCGAGCTGAAGCTGGCGATGATCCACCCCCCCGACCTGCGCGCGGCGGCGGATGGATTGCCGAAAACGGAGGCGCCGCTGCGCGCCAAGTTGGGGGATCTCCTGGTCCTCTATGAGCGCTACCAGACGCTGCTGGAGGACCCGGCCCATCCCCGGCACGACGGTGAGGGGCTGATGTGGCACGCGGTGAACGCGCTGGAGGAAGATCCGCGAATCCTGGCGCCGGTGACGCGGTTCTTCTTCCACGGCTTCCGGGACTTCCACCGCGTGCAGATGCGGCTGCTGGGGGCCATCGCCGAGAGCGCCGACGAGGTGTTCATTCATCTTCGCCACGACCCGCGTCGCCCGCAGGCGCTTGCCGCTTCCGCGCGCACGCTGGAGGCCCTGAAGCGGCTGCCGGGGTGTGAGGCGCGGGTGGCGCCGCCGGCCGATGATGCCGCCAACCTCGGTCACCTCGCGGCGGGCCTGTTCGATCCGGCGGCGCAGGTCAAGCCCCCCGACGGCTCAGTGGTGATCATGGAGGCGGGAAGCCCGGCTCAGGAGGCGGAGCAGGTGGCGCGCGAGATCTGTCGCCTCGTCGCCGACGGGCGCGCGTGCTATGCCGACATCGCCGTCATCACCCGCGGCGACGAGGCGCGCGGGCGCTTCGCGCATCTGCTGGCGCGCTTCGAGGTGCCGGTGCGCGGGCGCACGGAATCCCTGGGCGCGAGCGCCGCCGGGCGCACCCTGCTGGAATGCCTGCGCATTGTGCGCGAAGGCTGGCCGGCGGCGGCGGTGGGGTCGGCGCTCAAGTCGCCGGTGCTGCCGGGGGAGGCGGTGGCGCGGGCGCGGGCGGAGGTGCGGTCGTGGGAGTTGGGGGTGCGCGAGGGGCGGGACCTCTGGTTCGCGCAGTGGCGGGATGATGATACGCTGCCGGCCCGCGAGCAGGCGCTGGCCCCGGTGCGCGAGCTGGAGGATCGCCTGCGCCAGGCGGGCGCGGCGGCGGAGATGGCGGCGGCGGTACGCGCACTGGTCGCGGGATTTCAGCCCCCGGATGATCCAGGCACGCGGCGCGACGAAGAGCAGGCGCGCGACCGCTTGCAGGAGGTCATCGCCGAGGTCGAGGAGGTGGCGGGGCTGCAGGAACGCCGGCCGCGGTGGCAGGAGTTCTGCGAGGGCCTGGAGCGCGCGATCGCGCAGGCCGCCTATCGCCCCGGGGCGCGCCCGGCCGACGCCGTCGCCCTGCACGACGCCACCGACCTGGGCGGCCAGCGCTACCGCGTGGTGTTAGTGGCCGGTCTGCTGGAGAAGGTCTTGCCCGCGCAGGTGCGCGAGGACCCGTTCCTGCGCGACCGCGAGCGGCGGCTGCTGGCGGCGGCGGCGGACCCCGCGCAGCCGATGCGACTCGCCCTCTCCACCGAGCGCCAGGACGAGGAGCGGCTGCTTTTCTGGCGCGCGGTGACGAGCGCGAGCGAGCGACTGTACTTGACCTATCCGGCGGCGGACGAGGCGGCGAAAGAGAGCCTGCCGTCGTTCTACGTCAACGAGGTCAGCCGCCTGTTCGGCGACGACGAGCGGCTGTACCGGCGGCGGCGGTTCTCGGAGCTGACGCCGGCGCCGGCCGAGGCGGTGTCGGCGCGCGACTGGGCGGCGTGCATCTGGCATGGATTCGCCCGCCGCGCGGCGCCGCGCGAACAGGCGCTGCAAGCGGCGCACTACAACGCATGGATCGGCAGCGAGGCGGCGCGGCCCGCAGACTACATGCGCCCCGCCCCGCCCTACGCCGACGTGCTGTCGGATCCCGACCTGCTCGCCGCGCTGGCGGCGCGCGCAGGCCCCTACCACCCCAGCGAGCTGGAGGCATACCTCACCTGCCCCTACCTGTACTATTGCGACAAGCTGTTGGAGCTGCATCCGGTCGAGCGCGAGATCGCGCCGGTGGACTACGGGCTGGTGCTGCACGAGGCGCTGGCCCGCCTCTACCGGGAATGGCGCGACCAGGCGGGGGGGCCGATCGCGGTCACGGCCCGCGACCAGGAGGCGGTGATAGCGCGGGGGCGGGAGATGCTGGACGACTGCCTGAGGCGCCAGTCGCGCTTCGCCAACTTGCCGGCGGCGCACAGGGCGATCGAGCGGCGCCGACTGGGCGCGCTGCTCGCTCGGTTCCTGGAGGCCGATCTGCGGGACACGGCGACCCGCGGCCTGCGCCCGGCGTACTTCGAGCTGCAATTCGGGTCCCCCGCGGACCGACGCGCCGATCCGGCGTCGCGGGAGGAATGCCTCAACCTGGGGGGGCTCGACGGGCGGCCGGTGCTCATCGCCGGGCGCATGGATCGGGTGGACCTGACGCCCGAGGGGGCGGCGGTGATCGTGGACTACAAGCTGAGCAAGGAGCTGCGCGACCTGCGGGAGCTGGAGGCGGGGGCGCTGGTGCAGGCGCCGCTGTATGCGCTGGCGGCGCGGGAGGTGTTCGGGCTGGCGGTGGCGGGGGCGGAGTACGCCTCCATCGCCGCGGGCAAGCGCAGCGGAATGTACGCCGCGGAGGGGCTGGCGACGCATGACTCGGTGCGCAACCTGGTGCTGCCGGCGCCGGAGCTGGAGGCGAAGCTGGAGTCCGCGGCGCAGGTGGCGCGGGAATGCGTGGGGCGGATACGGCGCGGGGAGATGCCGCGGGGTCCGCGCCAGGACTGCCCGGCGTGGTGCGGCTACCGGGGGATCTGCCGCATGGACGCGTGGACCCTGCGCGCCCTGCAGTCGCAGCGGGGGAATCGGTAGTGGCGGATGAAGTGCTGACACCGGAGCAGCAGGCGGCGGTGGAGACGCTGGACCGCGACGTGCTGGTCACCGCCGGCGCGGGCACCGGCAAGACGCGCGTGCTCACCCATCGCTTCACCCACATCGTCGAGCAGGGGCGGGCGGCGGTGGACGAGATCCTCGCCCTGACCTTCACCGAGAAGGCGGCGCGCGAGATGAAGGAGCGCATCGTCCGCCGCTTCGCCGACCGCGGCCGTGCCGACGACCGCCGGCGCGTCGAGACCGCCTACATCGGCACCATCCACTCCTTCTGCGCGCGCGTGCTGCGTGAGAATGCCCTCGAGGCGGGGGTGGACCCTCACTTCACCCAGCTCCAGGAGGCTGCGGCGGCGATGCTTCAGCGCCAGGTGTTCGACGCGCTCATGCCCGGCGCTGGTTCCAGCGCGGGGCCGGCGGAGGTCTTGCTGTCGGAGTTCTCGCTGCCGGAGCTGCGCGAAATCGTGCTCTCCCTCTACGCGCACGCGCGCCGCCTGGGCAAGCGCCCAGCGGAGCTGGTGACCGCGGCCGCGCCGGACCTCGGTGCGCTCGCCGACCAAGCGCGCGCAGCGGTTGCGGCGGCACTGGCGCTGGCGCAGGCGCCGGCCAGCAAGGCGCTCAGAAACGCACTGGCGGCGGCGCGGGAAACCGGGGACCGAGTCGCCACCCTGCTGGAGGCGCGCGAGTTCGACTGGGGCGCGTACGACGAGTTGCAGCAGGCGGCCCGGCTCTTCAAGGGCAACGTCGGCGCCCGCGAGCAGAAGCCGATCATCGCGGACGCGAAGCAGGGCGTCCTCGCCTTCGCCGGGGGGCTGCTGGGGATCGGCGCGAGCGCCCGCGCGCAGGCGCTGCGCGAGCTGCTCGGCGAGTTCGACGCCGCCTACCGCGCCGCCAAGGACGAGCAGGGGCTGCTCGACTTCGATGATCTGCTGACCGCAGCGCGCGACCTCTTCGGCACGCCCGAGCAGCCGACCCCGACCGCGCTTGGCTACCGCGACCGCTTCCGGTTCTTCCTCATGGACGAGTTCCAGGACACCAACCGGCTGCAAATGGCGGTGGTGGCGCCCATCATCCGCCCCGGCCGGTCGTTCACCGTGGGCGACGCCAAGCAGTCCATCTACCGTTTCCTCTACGCCGACGTGGACATCTTCCGGGAGCGCGAGCCCGCCCTCGCCGAGCGGGGCGGGGCGAACCTGGCGCTGGCGCGCAACTTCCGCAGCCATCCGGCGGTGCTGGCATTCACCAACGCCTTCTTCGGCGAGCTGTGGGCGCAGCAGGGCCTGACGGCCGGCGGGCTGGCGCCGGGCAGGCAGTTCGGCGAGCGCGCGGGGCCGCGGGTGGAGGCGCTGCTGGTGGAGCAGGGACGGAACCTGCGCGAGGCGCGCGCGCGGGAGGCGGATGCGCTGGCGCGGCGCATCGGGGAGCTGGTGGGGCTTGGGAATTCCCCGGCGCTGACCCTGACGGGGGCTGAGCGCGTGCGCCCGGCGACCCCGGGTGACGTGCTCGTGCTATTCCGCGCGACGACGGAGATCCAGCGCTACGAGGATGCGCTCAGCCGCTACGACCTCCCCTACTACACGGTCAGCGGGCGCGGGTTCTACCACACGCAGGAGGTGCAAGATCTGCGCAACCTGCTGGCGGCGATCGAGAACCCGCTGGACGATGTCGCGCTGGCGGCGGTGCTGCGTTCTCCCCTGGTGGGGGTCGGCGACGCCGGGCTCTACTGGCTCGGCGCGCCCGCGCCATCGGGGCCGCGCGATGAGGACGAGCCGCCGCCTCAGGGCGCCGGGCGCATCGCCGCGGGGCTGGAGCGCGCGGAGCAGTTGGGGGGCCTCGCGCCGCCGGATCGCGAGCGCGCCGCGGCCTTCCGCCCGCTGTTCCACCGCCTGCGCCAGTTGGCGGCGGGCAGCCACGTCGCCGAGGTGCTGGAGACCGCCGTGCGCGCCACCGATTACGACCTCAAGCTCCTGTGCCAGCGCAACGGACGCCGCCGCTACGCCAACCTCGAGAAGCTGCGCCAGCTCGCCCTCGCCTTCCAGAGTCAGGCGCGCTTCGGGCCGCGCGACTTCCTCGACCACCTGCAGCACCTGCAAGTCCTCGCCGAGCGCGAGACCGAGGCCGCCACCGAGGCCGAGGACAGCGATGTCGTGCGCCTGATGACCATCCACCAGGCGAAGGGGCTGGAGGCGCCGATCGTGGTCGTGGCCGATCTCGGGCGGCGGCTCAGGTTTGACCCCAAGCCGGCGCTGCTGTCGTCGCGCGGAGAGCTGGCGCTGCGGCTCAAGCATCCCCTCCGCGACGAGACGGCGAAGCCGCCGGATTACGAAGAGTTGGAGCAGGCGGCGATCGCCGCCGACCGCGCCGAGGACACGCGCCTGTTCTACGTCGCGTGCACGCGCGCGCAGGAGCACCTGCTGCTGTCGGGGTGTGTGGAAGCCGATGCTACTCTGCGAAGTAGCGAGGCTTCTTCGCTACGAAGCACGAGCGCCGACGAGCCGGGCCGGGTTAAGGCCCCGTCGCTCGACCGGCCCTACGCCGGCCTTCGAAGCTGGGCGCAGTGGGTGATGCAGTTCCTGGGCCTCGACGAGCTGCCGCCGCCGCAGGGGCGGGTTATGCAGGCTGGCGAGGTCCCGGTCCTCGTGCGCAGCGACGCGCCCCGACCGGTCGGGGCCGAGCGGCGCACGGACCGACCGCTGGCGGTGCGTTTTCGCGCTCAACTCGAAGCGGGCGAAGAGCTGGAGATTGCAGCTCTCGACCGGCAGGCGGAGGTCGAGGGTCTGGTGCGCGAGGCGCAAGCGGTGGCGGCCCGCGTGACCGCCAGGCCGGCGCCCCCGGCCGCCCAGGTGACGATCAGCGCCACCGCCGCCCTGCGCTATGCGGCCTGCCCGCGCCGCTACGAGCTGGCGGACATCGCGCGCCTGCCCGAGCCGGGGTTTGCGCACGGGGAGCAGGAGCGAACCGCCGCCGACCGCGGCGACGAGGACCCATCCACCCGCGGCGAACGCCTGCACGAGCTACTGAGCAAGCTGGACTTGCAGGCGGATTTCGAGCAGGAGCTGACGCGCCTGCTCGCCGATCTGCCCGCTGACGCGCGGGCGGACGCGGAGGCGGTGCTGCGGCGATTCCGTCGCGGGCCGCTGTGGGATGACCTGGCGGCGGCGCAGCGGGAGGCGGGCGCGCTCCAGCGCGAGACGCCGTTCGTCCTGCGCCTCGACGGCGGACTGCTGCGCGGCAAGGCGGATGTCCTGCGGCGGCGGGCGGGGGGGTGGATGGTCGTTGACTACAAGACCGGCGCCCGTCACGACCAGGAGTATCGCGGCCAAGTCGTGCTCTACGCGCTGGCCTGCCGGGAGCTGCTGGGGGTCGCGCCGACGCGGGGGATGATCTACTATCTCGACGCCGACGCCGGGGAGCCGGAGACCTTCGCCATCACCGGGGAGATGCTGGACCACGCAGCCGCCGCTTTGCAGCGCGCGCTGGCGGGTATCGCTGGCGGCGATTTCCCGCGCCGGGAGGGGCAGGCGTGCGGCAGGTGCGGCTTCCTCCGGGTGTGCGCAAAGGCAAGCGGATAATCAACGAGCCGCGGCCTCACGCGGTGACTGCGATGCGCGCCTCCACCTCGACCTCGAACAGGCGCGGCCACGGCAGGCGTATGCGCAGGTCGCGCAGCTCGGCGATGCGCGCGCGGTCCACCTCGACGCCGGCGAAATGCGCGGCGAACAGCCCGCGCGCGACATCACCCAGCCGGCGACGGACGTATTCCGCCGCCCGGCGCCGCCCGCGCCGCAGGTGCAGCGGATAGGCTCCCAGCTCCTCGCGCGCAAAGCGATAGGCCTGCGCGCGCACCACCGTCTGGTAGCCGAAGTCGTCGAGCAGGCGCTCGAACAGGAACTCGACATGAGCGCGGCGGGGCGCGCTGCCGGCGGTCGCGCGCGCGCCCATCACGCGCAGGGCCGCGTGCGCCAGGGCGGCGCCGATGGTGTTGCCGGCGGTATTCCAGCCGGCAAAGGCGGCCAGGCGCGGCAGCGCGCGGTGGCCGGCGAGGGCGGCGATGAGCGCCGGGTCAACCCCGTTGCAGTAGGCGACATCGGCGAGCGCGACCGCCCGGCCCGCGGCAGTCGCCTGCGCGATGCGGCCGATGAACTCCGCGGGCGGCGCGGAGCCGGGCGCGACGCAGGTGATATCGTCCTGGGTCGGGGTCGGCGGCGTATGCAAGGCGAGGACGATGTCGGCGGCTTGCGCGGTGGGCGCGATCTCCAGCCCCGCCGCCTCGATCTGGCCGGCCAAGGTCCGGCCGACCGGCCGATCCTCGAACAGCGCGAGGCACTCGGTCCCACCCGGCGTGCTGCACATGACCTGCACCCGGACGATCGCGCCGTATGCCCTTCCTGCCGCGCGCGCCAGCAGAACCATGCCCTGCTCGTCCGCCCCGGGGAAGATGCGCACCACCTCGGCGACGCCGCGCGACGCAGCCTCCGTTGCCAGCTCCGCCTGCTCGGCGACGTGGGGGCCGCTGGGCGGCGCGTCCTCCTGCGCCAGCACCAGGTAATCCACGACCCCCCGCTCCGCCAGCCCGACGAGCTCCTTGTTGACCGCGAGATTGCGCCGCCGCATGGCCGCGTGGCCGGCGACCACCGCGGGCGGCAGCGCCGCCCCCAGCCGCGTCAGCTCCTCGGCCTCCGCCGGCTCCAGGGCCGGGCGGTGGCGCAGCGCGTCGTAGCGCGCCAGCATGGGGCCGAGCTTGGCCAACCGCGGCGATGAAACGGTCAGCCCCAGCCGCGGGATGACGGCGAAGGCGTGGATGCGAAGGTGCGGGAAACGCCGTCGCAGATCGCACAGCCGGCGCACGCGGGCGGCCGCTGCCTGCTGAGTCACCTCCGTGGTGCGCGAGGCGACCAGCCCGCCGTAGGCCAGCATGTCGCAGGAGACGATTATCCCCTGCACCTCGCCCGCGACCGCTGCCAGCCACTGCCCCAGCGCCTCGGTGTCGCCCGGGCGCAGGAAGCGACCGAGCTGTCGCCGCGGCGGCACGCGCAACTCAAGCCCGCCAATGGCCGCCAGCCGGCGAGGGAATTGCAGGTTGGGCGGCCGGTCGTCCAGGGGGAGCAGGGCGAAGGCGGGGATCTTCGCCGTGGCCGCGCCGGGCGGTCTCATGAGGCCGCCAGCTCGTCCAGGGCGGCGCGGAAACCGCGCGTGGCCGCCTCCAGGCTCGCCGCTTCGACGCCGGTGACGATGGCGCCGATCATTATGCCGGTGACGCCGGCGGCGACGATATGGGCGACATCGTCCGGCTCGAAACGGCGCTGGCTGGGGACGATGATGGGCGTCGGCACCGCCTGCGCCAGGCGCGAGTAGAGCGCCAGGTCGGCGGCGGTCAGCGGCCGGCCGTACTGGTCGTGCGGGATCACCGCCGCCTCCAGCACCTCCATGCCGACCGCGGCCAGGCTCGTCGCCGCCTCGGCGCTGTAAGTCACGTCTATGGCCATCACCCGCGTCATGCGCTTCACCGCCGGGGCCTGCTCCAAGCTCACGCCGCGGGGCGGCGGCGCCGCATTGCCGATCAGCCACGACGGGAAACAGTGGGCGAAGGTGTCCACGAAATCGAAGCCCATGTCGGCGAGGGTCTCCAGCTCGTCGCGGCGCAGGGGGTCAGTGACCCCCGGGACGATGCCCACGGGCAGGTTCACCGCGTCGAGGATGGCCTGCAGGCGAGGGCGCTCCTGTTCCAACGAGCCGAAGTGGGTGCCGCTGGCGTCGTGGTGGACGTTGATATGGGTCTTGAGCGCGTGCGCGCCGCCTGCGGCGGCGGCGCGCGCGAGGTCGAGTGAATTATCGGGCAAGCTGACGATCAGCGTGGGTCCGGCGCATAGGAGTTCGTAGGCGTGTTTAGACATGCCAGGAAGCTAACCCTCCGGCGCAAGCTGCGGGTGGATCGCTCGCAGCCACTGCAACACCTCGCCCTGAAACGTCCGGGTCTCCGCGACCAGTTCGGCGACCTGCGCGTCTGCGACCTCACCCACCCGATCGTAATCGGCGATATTGCGCTTCGAGCGACACTGGTCAAAGTAATCAGCCTTCGCCTGAAACTGCTCCCCCATGATGAGCGGTAACGCCCGAAGAGTCACCCAGTGATGTCCGGCTCCCGATGCACGATAACCGGCCGCGTGCAGCACCATTGTTGCGAGCGCCAACGCGCCATTGTAGGCGGTCGCAAAACGTCGGTCGGTCGAAAGCGCGGCAATCACGGCGTCCGCAAGGTCGCGCTCCGATACCTGCAAGAGAGCGCTAACTTCATCCGCCGACGTCTCGTGTCTGCGGAGCCTGCCCTCAGCCAGCAAGTCCTGCAAGCTCATCCTCGCCCCCGATCAAGAACACTTTGGGCGCCGCCAGCACCTGGCTAACGAAATGGTGCCCGTCCCGAGCCTTTTTGCGGAACTCCTCCGGCGGGTAGAAGGCTGCATTCAACTCGCGCCCGAGATCGCGCCCCACCGGGCCCAGTGCACGAGCCGCCTCCTTCGCGGAAAGGCGTCCGATTACCAGCAGGTCTATGTCGCTGTCCGCAGTCTCGTTGCCGCTTGCGAAGGAGCCGTAGATGAAGGCGACCAGCACTCGCTCCTCCAGCGGCAGGAGCGCCGAACGCAGGGCGTCGCCGATGGCGACCGTCTTGAGCAGCAGTCGCCTGAGGTCGTCGAGTGCAGGGTGGCGCGATTTGAGCCGATAGTAAACGCGGTTGCCTTGGGGCGTCCGCGTCACGAGGCCCGCGTTCTCCAGCCGGCCGAGCTCTCGCTGCACCAAGTACAGCCGCGCCCCTACTGCCTGCGCCAACTGGCGCTGGTAGAAAGCCTGGCCCGGCCGCAAGACGAACAGCCGCAGGAGGGCGACGAGGGTCGGGGAGGCAAAGAGCTGCCCCAAGCCGGATTGACCAACATTATTGGTCTGTTGACCGATATTATTGGTCAAGTTCGGTTTCCCTCGATGTATCGTGCCCACATGTGGTCATGTCGTCTCGAATGGCGCCCCGACTCGCGTCGCGGCCGAAAAGCCCAGCCTCCGAACCGGCAGCGTCACAGTGATCTGGCTTCGCTTGCACCCACCGTCTCGGCCGCGTTTGCCGCTAACCGCAGAGCGGTAATTGCCGCGGCCACCGTGCTGCGCGCGGCCGCGGAGTCGGAGTACCCTGACAGGAAATAGACCCACGCGGATAGATAGTACTCACGGTAGGCTTCCGCGAAGTTCCTCATCCCCAGTGCCTCCAGCAGCCCAATCACCCCTGTCCGGTTGAGCGACCATACCTGCGGCGAGGGTATCCCCGCCAGCAGGAGGAGCCGTGGAGCGCTCGGCGACACGCGCCACGTGAGGTCGAGTGAATTATCGGGCAAGCTGACGATCAGCGTGGGTCCGGCGAATAGGAGGTCGTGAACTCGTCCCATGGGATCCTCCCTGCCGCGGGGGAATGTGTGTCCGGTGCGCCTCAACTCGCCCGCCGGCGGGGCTGAGAGCGCACGAGCTCCAGCGCCACCACGGTCGGCGGCAGGTCGAGGAGCTGGGCGATGCGCTCGACCGCTTTGCCGACCTCGCGGTGGATGGCGTCGCGCTGGGCGCCATCGCCGGAGGCGGCCTTCGCCTCCTCGGAGATCCAGTTGACGCAGGTGAGGACGAACTCGGCGCGGGCCAGCGGGTGCTGGCGGTTGGGCGTGTTCTGCCAGGTGTTCTGGATCTTGCGCGCCAGCAGCTCCCAGGCTGTGACCTGGGGGGCTTTCGCCGGGCGCTCCTTAAGGGGCTCCTTCCCGGCCTTGGCGCCCGGGGGCGGGGGCGATGGTTCGAGGTGGGGCTTGCGCCCCTCGGCGCGCTTGACCCAGTCCCAGTCCTCCTGGGTGGTGCCTTCAATCACGCGGTATTCGATCTCCTGCCCCGAGACCTCGCGCAGCACCCCGGTGATGCGATGGCGGTGGGCGGGGGTTTCCAGGTGCCCGGACAAGTACTGATCCTTGCCCGCGAGGCCCACCACCAGCAGGTTGCCCTCGACGGCGATGGGCGCCGCCGCGCGCATCGCCTGGATCATGATCTCGAAGGCATCGGAGCGCTCGAGAATGAGCTCCGTGGCCTCGCGCCACAGATGCTCGGGTTCAAGCTCGGCCAGCGGATATTTCTGCCGCGGCAGGGACTTGTCGTACTGCGCGCGCTTGGCGGGGTCGGACAGCGTCTCGTAGGCCATCTGCAGCAGCGCGAACTCGCGCGGCGCCTGTGGGTCATCCCTCGCCGCGTCCGGGTGATAGCGGCGCACCAGCTCCCGATACGCCTGCTTGATCGCGCCCAGCGCGGCATCGCGCTTCACCCCCATCACCGCGTAGTAGTCCGGCTCGGCTTTTTTCATGGCTCCCCCAGCAGCAAGGCCGACAGCTCGGCCATGGTCAGAAGATCCAGCCGGTTGTGGCGCATGACGGGCGCGATGAGCCCCGCCTCCCGACTGCGCACGAAATCGTGGTAGCGCTGCGGGATCTCCGCCCCGGGGATGTCGCCCGCGCGCAGCCGTCGGCACAGGTGCCGCTCCAGCGTCTGCAGGCGGCAATCAGGCACCCGCCCCCGCCAGCGCCGCCGCGCCGCCCACAGCAGGTCCACCGCCTCCACCTCCAGTTCCCCCGCCAACCGGTGATACGCCATGCGATCGCGCAGGAACGGCAGGTCGAAGCACTTCCCGTTGAAGGTCACCAGCACCTCCAATTCCGCCACCAGCGCCGCGCACGCCGCCAGCAGCGCCCGCTCCTGCGAGTAGTCCCGCGCCAGGAGCTGCGTGATCACCAATTCGCCGTCAACCGGCCGCATCAGGCCGACGAGGAAGACCGGACGTCCGATAAACCCGGCGGTCTCGATGTCCACCCAGCCGACCCGCGTCGGGTCCACCCGCGACAGCGGCTCCAGCTCAGTTGCGGACGATGCGCCGGCCCCCGCGCCATCCAGCGCCGCCCACAGGCTCTGCGTCACCTGCCCGGCTTGGGACCAGACCGCGGAGATGCTTTTCTCCCATACCAGCAACTCCCCCTGCTCGGTGGCGGCCAGCCGGAGGTCGAGGGCGGTCGGGGTGCCGCATGGCCCGGGCGGGGGCCCCGATAGATCGGGATCCAGAGAGACCCGCGCTCCACCCGCGGTGGTGCCCCGTCGTCCGCGCGGCAATCCCGCCCGGCCGCGATTCCGCTGCAAGTATGAAAGCTGATCGCGCAGCGCGGTAGTCATGAGCGTCTGCCGAGCTCCAGGTTCCCGAAGCCGTTCATTTCGTCAGTCACCGCCGGAAGCCTTCTCCCCCGGCGGGGGAATGCCGATGCGCCGGCGTCGCCCCGCGCGGCGCACGCGCTCGGCGATACGGTCGGCAGCGGGCGCGATATTCCTCGGTGGCACAGCCGTCTCGGCTGCGAATGCAGCAGAGATAGGCTTGGCAAGAGATACGCCTGCCCCGCCAGGGACGGTCCCACCCAGCAGCCGGTGCAGGATCACCAGCGCCGCCTCCTTGTCGGGGATGGGATAACCGCCCCCCACGTCGGGGTCGCCGTGCTGCGGCGGCAGGGTTACCGGCGAGCCCACGCACGACGGACACCCCGCCTCGCATTCGCATTCGCGGATCAGCGCCAGGCAACTGCGCATCATCTCCTCCACCATCTCGTAGCCCTTCTCGGCGAAGCCCAGGCCGCCGGGGTAGCGGTCGTAGAGGAAGATGGTCGGCGTGCCGGTGTTGCTGGAATCCACGATCCCCCCCAAGTCGGTGCGATCGCACATGGCGTAGAGCGGCAGCACGTGCACCAGCACATTGCGAATCCCCACCATCCCCTCGATAGGCCGACGCCCCGCGGCGCGCACCGCCTCCAGGGTCTGCTCGTCGGGGATGAGCCAGGTCGCGGCGGTGTCGAGGCTCTGCGGGGGCAGGTCGAGCTTGGCGTAGCCGACAGAGTCCAAGGAGTAGAACTTGATTTTCTTGAAGGCGGTGGTGGCCCAGGTCACGGTCGCCGGGCCGTGGCAAACGCCCCAGCCGCGCCACACACATTCTTGTTCGGCCCGGCCAGCCCGGATATTCGCGTCGAGCACCGCCTGGGTGTAGTAGCCGAGGTCACGGCGCTCCACCCGCGCGGTGCGCGCCTCCAGGTCGAGCTCGCGCACCAGGTAGGTCTCGCCCTGGTGCAGATAGACCCCGCCGGGATACACCAGCTCCGGCGCGCTGATGGCATCCACCACGCCGATGACCGCGTTGTCACGGGAGGCGTCCATGATGGTGAAGGTGTCGTCGGAGCTGGTGCGCAGGTTGACCTGGGCCGCGGGGTAGTCGGTGCTCGCCCAGTACCAGTCGCCGTCAATGCGCTGCACCTGGCCGGCGTCCTGGAGAATGGCGGCGATGGAATCGGTCAGCTCGCCGAAGTAGCGCCGGTCGTCGGGGCGCAACGGCAGCTCGAAGGCGGCGCAACGCAGGTGGCCGGCCAGGACGTAGGGATTCTCGGGGTCTATCACCGCGTTCTCGGGCGAGCGGCCGAAGAAGTACTGCGGGTGGCACATGAGGTACTGGTCTATCGGATCGTTGTAGGCGACGAGGATTGCCAGCGCCTCCTCGGCGCCGCGGCCGGCGCGACCCGCCTGCTGCCAGGTGGAGGCGATGGTGCCGGGATAGCCGACGATGATCGAGGCATCCAGCGATCCCACGTCAATGCCCAATTCCAGGGCGTTGGTGCTGGTGACGCCGCGCAGCTCGCCCGAGAAGAGCCGGCGCTCGATCTCGCGGCGCTCGGCCGGCAGGTAGCCCGCGCGGTAGGGGCTGAGCGTGTCAGCCAATTCCGGCGCTGCTTTCCGCAGCGATTCCTGGGCATAGCGAAACAGCAGCTCCGCGGCGACCCGGGTCTTGGTGAAGGCGATGGTCTGCACGCCGCGCGCCATCAGCGCCACCAGCAGCTCCTTGGCCTCGTCGTGGCTGGAGCGGCGCTCCATGTGCGCGGCGTCGAGGTGCGGCGGGTTCCACAGCAGGAAGGTTTTAGGGCCGCGGGGGGAGCCGTCGCGGCTGATCTCCGCCATCTCCAATCCGGTCAGGCGCTGGGCGAGCTCGACCGGGTTGGCGATGGTGGCGGAGCAGCAGACGAACTGCGGGGTCGCCCCATAGTGCTCGCAGATGCGCCGCAGCCGCCGCAGGACATTGGCGACATGGGACCCGAAGATGCCGCGGTAGGTATGGATCTCGTCCACCACCACGTATTTCAGATCGGCGAAGAAGCGTGACCAGCGGCTGTGGTAGGGCAGGATGCCGGTGTGCAGCATGTCGGGGTTGGTGAGGATGATGTTGGCGTCGGCGCGCAGACGGCGGCGGGTGGAGGCGGGCGTGTCGCCGTCATAGGTGCCGCACCGTAGGGGCAAGGCATGCCTTGCCCCTGCATCATCCCCGAACCTCCGCAGCCCGCGCAGTTGATCCTGCGCCAGCGCCTTGGTGGGGAAGAGGTAGAACGCCTTCGCCTGCGGATCGGCGAGCAAACGCTCCAGCACCGGCAGGTTATAACATAATGTCTTGCCGCTGGCGGTAGAGGTAACGACCACTACATGCTTGCCGGCACGCAGATGCTCGATCGCCTCGACCTGGTGTGAGTAGAGGCGCTCAATGCCCTGATCGGCGAGGGCCTGCCGCAGTTCCTCGGGCAGCGGCGGATCGAGGTCGGCGAACTCGGCCTCGCGCGCGGGCAGATGCTCGATATGCGCCACCCGCCCGGCGCCCGCGCGGGCGCGGAGCTGTTCAATGAAATCGGTTACGCCTAAGGCCATGTGCCAACTCCTCTCCCTTCAAGGGAGAGGTCGTCCCGACTGGTCGGGACGGGTGAGGGTGGAAGGCCGTGCCCTCGCACCCTCTCTCGAACGCGCCGCGGCAATGACTCTGTCGCTCAACCAGCGAGGCACGATCAAATGCCCAGGCCTCGCATGCTGATGCCTGCTGTCTCGTCAATCCGAAACATCAGATTCATGTTCTGCACAGCCGCCGAACATGCTCCTTTGCCCATGTTGTCGATCGCCGCGAAGATCACAATGCGGCGCCGCTTCGGATCTACATCCATGCCTATCTGGCAGAAGTTCGAGCTCGCCACATCCAGCACACTCGGGTACGACTCGTAGTGCCACGCCGCTTGCGGACTGCCGGATAGCCTATTGACGATCACGAACGGCTGCTCGGCATAGAACGCATCATACAGGTCGAGCAGATCATCTCTGGTCGGCAATGGATCCGCGAATGCATGGCATGTCGCCAGAATGCCGCGGCTGAAGGGGCCGTAGTGGGAGGTGAAGTGGACACATACGGAACGACGGGCCACCAGTGAAAGCTGCTCCTCCATCTCGTACGTGTGACGGTGGCCGACAACGTTGTATGGGATCACCGTGCTGCACATCTCCGGATGGTGCACGGAGCGATCCAGCGTCGCACCGGCGCCGGACGTTCCCGAGATGCCATCTACAACCAAGTGGTCCGCATCAACGTTAGGCATTTGCACCAAGGGGGCGAGCGCCAGGATAGCGGCTGTGCTGAAGCATCCGGGATTGGCCACCAGATCGCAGGCGCGGATTGCATCTCGATGCAGCTCGGGAATGCCGTACACGGCCATCTTCTGCAACTCCCAACTGCGATGAGGCCCGTAGATACTCTCGAAGACGCTCCGGTCCGTTATACGGAAATCCGCAGCCATCGAGACCACTTTGCTGCCCCGGCGAAGCAGGTCCGGCGCAACTTCCATGGCGACACCCACAGGAGTGCACAAGAAGACCACGTCTGCGTCCGGGGTGCCCTCCCCGGCAATGAACTGCAACTGCGTACCCAAGAGATTCCTATGCACATCCTCGACCGTTCCTGCCTCCCGGCTGTGCCACCATGCAAGCTCTGCATCCGGATGAACAGCGATGAGCCGCGCGAGCTCCCTCGCTACGTAACCTCTGCCGCCGTATATGCCGACTCGAATCACCTTTCGCTCCTCCGTAGCATTGGGGTGCCGGATTCCGCGTCCCCTACTCCACCAGCAGCAGCCCGTAGTAATTCTGCTCGGCGTCGCGGGTGCGGCAGACCTCGATGGGGAAGCCGTTGGCGCGCGCGGTCGCATAGACATCTATCCCGCACGCCTCCATCGAGGGCCGCGCCTCGTGGGGATGCACACACGACTCCAGGTTGCATTCGTCGCACAAGTAACACGGCCCGGAGGCGATGCCGAATGCCTTGTAGAACCCGTCCAGGAACGCCGCCCGCTCCAGCTTGGCGATCACCTTGCGCACATCCCGCCCGCCCGCGAAGTGCACCAGCAGGATGGTCTCGTACTCATCCAGCAGCCTGCGCGTCGTCTCCGGGGTTGGCGAATGCGGCGGGCAGGTGAGGCAGCCGCCATACCCCCCGCACCCGTACTGGCATTTCAACCGCACCCAGGTCGCGGTGAAGACCGTATCGGAGCCGATGGCCTTGACGTCAACTGCCCCGGAGCGCTTCGCCAGGCGCACCAGGCGCTCTACTCTCTCTCTCGCACTGCCCGGCGCGCCCGCCTTCTTCACCGCCTTGGTCTTGTTGGGAGCGGCCATCCGGCGGCCCTCCTGTAGCGAATATGCGTTCTACCAGCGGATTCTGCATTCACTACCCATGACCTGCCAGCGCGGGGGATTTGGAGGTGGCGCGGCGCGCCTCGTCGAAGGTGCAAGGCGTCGGGGCACGATCGTGGCAAACACCAGCGGCACCCTTTACGTCGTCGGCACCCCCATCGGCAACCTGGAGGACGTCACCCTGCGCGCGCTGCGGGTGCTGCGCGAGGTGGACCTCATCGCCGCCGAGGACACGCGCGTCACCCGCAAGCTGCTGGCGCGCTACGAGCTCCACACCCCCATTACCAGCTACCATCAGAACAGTCCGCCGGCGAAGCTGGCGTCCCTGGTGCGGCGGTTGCGGCAGGGGGCGAACATCGCCGTCGTCTCCGACGCCGGCATGCCGGGGATCAGCGATCCGGGGGCGGAGCTGATTGCGGCCTGCCTGGCGGCGGGCGTTGCGGTGGTTGCCGTCCCCGGGCCGACGGCGGTGATGACGGCGCTGGTGGTGTCGGGGCTGGCGGGCGAACGGTTCGCGTTCCACGGGTTCCTGCCCAGCCGCAAGGCGGCCCGGCGGCGGGCGTTGCAGGGCCTGCGCGAGCGGGCGGAAACGCTGGTATTCTACGAGGCGCCGCATCGTCTGCAGACATGCCTGGCTGACATGCAGGAGATTTTCGGCGACCGGCGGGCGGCGGCGGCGCGCGAGCTGACCAAGGTGCATGAGGAGGTGGTGCGCGGGCGGCTGTCGGAGCTGGCGGCGCATTTCGCCGCCGCCAAGCCGCGCGGCGAGATCACGCTCATCGTCGAGGGTGCCGGCGCCCCCGCAGCGCAGCCGCGGGATTTCGACGCCGCCGGCGCCGAGGTGCGACGGCTGGTTGGCGAAGGTACATCCCTACGCGATGCCGCGCGGCAAGTGGCCGCGGCGACGGGGCTGCCGCGCGGGCGGCTCTACCAGGCGGCGCTGGAAGAGCGCGGGAAGTAGGGGCAAGGCATGCCTTGCCCCTACCGGCTACCTCGGCCAGCGTGCGCTTGCCGGAGGAAAAGCCGGGAATCCAGCGTGGGGCTCGGCCTGATACCAGAAGGCGGTGGAGGCGATGTCATCGGCTAGAGGCTGATACCTCCCGTTCGGCCACCAGCCGAGAGCCTGGATAGCGACCCGTAGGTCCTGGCGGAAGCGAATCGGGTCGAGTACATGCCAGCGATACAGCCCATGCTTCGGCACCTCCCCCGGCTCCCGCCGCCACAGCGGATAGCCGAGGAAAGCCGTGCAGTAGGTGTCTCCGAACCCCCAGGCTCCGCCGAAGTAGTCCTCGGTCCCGGTTCCGCAGATGGTGGGGTGCTCGCCGTCGCCGTCAATGAAGAACTTGATCTCGCCCTCTCCCCACCAGCCGTTGGCGAGCTGGGTCCAAGCCAGGAAAGTCCCCACGTAGTGGCCCTTGCCTTCGACGCCTTCGAGCAGCACATGCTCGGGCTTTTCCCGCGGGGTCACACTGCGGCGCCACTGCGCATGGAAATAGGCGGCCTCCGGCGGGACCTCGCCTAGAGCGTAGGTAATCTGATAGAAGAAGCCGGCAATGTCCTCCCAGCGCTGGTTTTCAATGGTCACGCGGGCCGATTCACGGAACGGCATCGGCCAATAGCAATTGAAACCGCCACTGGGATTGACGGCCACCACCAGCGAGCTGACGTTGTAGCGGAGGCCGTGACCGTTGGCGAAGAAGTCACCCAGGGGCGCTTCAACGGACGGAGTCTCCTCACCATCCCAATAGAAGCGGAGCACGCAATCACGATACGCCTTCGCCGCGACGGTTATCCAGATATGCTGAATCGTGCCGGGCCCCTTGATCTCGGCGAGGGTGCAGGTTGATTCCTTGGGCAAGGTGATGCACGGTCGCACTTTCCAGCCCTTGCCGAGGTCGGCGCCGGCGCTCGAGGCATCCGGTGACTCCAGCGCTCCAGCGGCCTTTGCCCCGGTCGGGTTCTCGGCGGAGATCGAGCGGGTCTCCGCATTTGACAGCAAGGGAAGAAAGCTCACTCCAGGGTCGAATCCGGGCAGACTCACGGCAACGCTCCTTTGCGGTTCGGTGGGGTCAAGTCCCCAATCTGCTGCTGCAGTGATGGGACATGAGTAGGTCCGCCGGCGGCGATTCCGCCGCGGCGGATAAGTTTGTAGTGGTAATGGGCGGCTTGCGTCCGCTGTTGCCCCGCCCGCAGGTCACTTCCACTTCACGCCGCAGCCGACGGCGTTGGTCTCGGCGGTCGCGATTGGCGCGCCCGCCAGCAGCGCGTCCAGCGCCTCGCGCAGATCGCGGCGGCGCACCGCCGACGGATCATCGGGGTTGTCGTCAATGCGACCGTGGTAAACCAGCTTGCGCTCGGCGTCGAAGAGGAACACCTCCGGGGTCACCGCCGGGCCGTAGGCGCGCGCCACCTGTTGAGTTTCATCGCGCAGATAGGGGAAGTTGAACCTCTTCTCGCGCGCGCGCTCGACCATGCGCTCGAAGCTGTCATCGGGGTAGCGGGCGACGTCGTTGGAGTTGATGGCGACCACCTGCACCCCCCGGTCGGCGTAGTCGCGCTGCAGTTCCACCATGCGATCCTCGTACCTGACCACCATCGGGCAGTGGTTGCACGACCAGATGATCGCGAGCGCCCGCTTGCCCGCGAAATCCGCGAGCGCGTAGTTGCGCCCGTCCACGCCCGGCAGGTTGAAAGCGGGCGCCCGGTCCCCAATCGCGAGTGCCATGTTGTCTCCTCCCATAGGTTTCCGAATTGTCTGGTCCTGCCGATCACCGTTCATCCGCGGCCTGTATCCTTCCATGCCGCTCGGCGAACTCCTGGCTCACGAACAGCCGACATTCGCAGTGCCCGTCGCGGGCGATCTCGTCGCGGTGGCTGCGGCAGGGGCAGATGTTGGGGCGGTCGGCGTCGCGGTCGCCCGCGACCTTGCGGCAGGGGCAGTACTGCCGCCCACGCTCGAGCAGGTTGCGCGCCAGGCGCGTGACCAGGCTGCGCACCACCATCTCGTCGGGGAACAGCCGGTACCGGCTGCGCCGCAGGTAGCGCTCCAGGCGGCGTTCGACCAGGCGGCGCGCGCGCGCCAAACCCTCCGCGTCAGCCGTGCGGGTGTCGGGGTCGTTCATGGCGAAAGTTATTATACCAGGCCCGCGCGGCGGCGGCAAAACGCGAGAGGAGCCGCGCCGGATCAGCGGGAATGACCCAACGACGCCGATGGGGAGGCATGCTGCCAGTGGGAAATACCCACGTGTCCGCGCTCAGAGACGACGGCCGCTACCAGGACGGCGGCTACTGGGCGACGCCGCTGGCATGGTTCATGGACGCCCTGATGCGGGTGGATGTGGAACGCGCCGCCGCCACATTCTGCGCCGCGGTGGCGGACTTCCGCGCCGCCGGCATCAACGAGTGGATCAACCGCGATGCGCGCGGCGTCGCCGACTACGTCGCCAGCGCGAGCATGCCCCTGGCCGGGGTGCGGCGGCTGCGGGCGCACCTTGCGGCTCGCAGCGAGCACCTGGGGCAAGCCCTGGAGACCCGGCTCGACGAGGACGAAGCATGGTTAGGCGCCCAGGCGGATCGCATCATCCGCGCCGGATCCGCGGTCGGCAAGGACGGCGTGCGCATCTTCACCCCCGATGCGAGCGGATGGTACCGTGCGTTCTGGGTGCGCGACTGGTCTTACGCCATCGAGGGGAGCCCCCAGGCGTTCACGCGCCAGGAACTGCGCGACGGCTACCGCTTGCTGGCGGCGGCGCAGCGCGCGGACGGCTGCATGCCCGACCGCGTGCGCGCCGACGGCGTCGGCATCTATTCGCCCGGCCCCGATGATGACCAGCTCAGCGCGCACGGCTCCACCGATCAGTCGCCGTTCATGGTCATCGTCTGCCACCAGTATTGGAGGCTGCACGACGACCTGGAGCCGTTCCTGCGCACCGCCGAGGCCCTGGAGCGGGGACTGCGCTTCGTGCCGCGCAACCCCGATAACGGCCTGGTGACCATCGCCGACCCGAGGCGGTTCCGCCCGTACAGTTTCATGGACTGCGTGCCGCTGATGGGCGACGAGCAGTTCAGCTCGGTGCTGCTGTGGGACGCCTGCCGCAAGCTGGCGGAGATGTTCGCGGCGGCGGGCGACGACGGTCGGGCGGCCCCCTGGCGCGCGGAAGCCGAGCGGGTGCGCGCGGGCCTCGTCGGCCTGTGGGACGACGGAGCGCAAGCTTTCGTCGCCGCCAGCGAGCGCTGGCCGCAGCCCTCGGTGTGGGGATCGGCGTTCGCGGTGTACACCGGTATCACGACCGCGGCCCAGACCGCGGGCATCGCCCGTTTCTGCGCCGACAACTACGATCGCATCGTCCAGCGCGGGCAGATCCGGCACCTGCTGAAGGGCGCCTTCTGGGGGCAGCCGCAAGAGCAATATGTCAGTCGCGGGGCCGGCGATCCACAGCGTTGAATAGGCTGGGGCCGCTGCATCGGCGCGAGGATAACGGAGATATGGCTTGCGACCTGACATTCCTTTTCCGCGGGGCCACCGTCTATGACGGCGCGGGGACGCCGCCGGTGGTGGCCGACGCCGGCGTCGCCGGCGACCGCATCGCCCTGGTCGGGGACGCGGAGGGCGCGTGCGCCTACGAGGTGCTCGACTGCGCGGGGCTGGCGCTGGCGCCGGGGTTCATTGACCTCCACGGTCATTCCGACCACCTGCTGCTGGCGGCGCCGCACGCGGAGAGCAAGGTGCTGCAGGGGGTGACGACCGAGGTCGGCGGCAACTGCGGGGACTCGCCCGGGCCGATGGTCGAGACGGTGCGCGCCGAGGCGCAGGCGGCTCTGGCCGAATTCGACATGAAAGTCGCCTGGGAGACGCTGGGGGAGTTCCTGGACTTGCTGGAGCAGCGCGGCATCGGGCTCAACTTCGCCTGCCTGGCGGGGCATGGCAACCTGCGCGCGGCGGCCATGGGATATCGCCGGCGGCCGGCCTCGCCGGCCGAGATTCGCACCATGCAGGAGCTGGTCACGGCGGCGATGCGCCAGGGGGCGTGCGGCCTGTCGAGCGGATTGATCTACCCGCCCGGCATCGCGGCCGATGCCGCGGAACTGGCCGCGGTGTGCCGGCCGGTGGCGGAGATGGGCGGCTTCTATGCGACCCACGTGCGCAGCGAGGGCGCGCGGCTGCTCGAGGCAGTGGAGGAGGCGCTCGAGGTCGGCCGACGCGCCGGATGCGCGGTGCAGCTTTCGCACCATAAGGTGTGCGGGGAGGCGAACTGGGGATTAGTTGAGCGCAGCCTCGAGCGGCTGGACGCCGCCTGCGCAGACGGCATGGAGGTCACCGCCGACCAGTATCCCTACACCGCGACCGCCACCGCACTCTACGTGCTGCTGCCGGAGTGGGCGCAGGAGGGCGGGGCGGAGCCAACGGCGAACCGCCTGCAAGACGAGCAAGTCCGGCGCCGCGCCGCCGCGGAGCTGAAAGGCCGCCCGCGCCAGGACTGGGAGCGCATCCGCGTCTCGCAGGTCATGAGCGAAGAGTGTCGCTGGGCGGAAGGGCTGACGATGGCGGAGGTGGCGCGCCGGCTGAAGC
The DNA here is from genome assembly GCA_035527535.1 of Armatimonadota bacterium. Taxonomy (NCBI): domain Bacteria; kingdom Bacillati; phylum Armatimonadota; species Armatimonadota bacterium. The sequence goes on along the minus strand of DATLAK010000024.1, from coordinate 16,898 downwards.
TGAGCGCGGCCGAGGCGGTGATCGAGCTGCTGGTGCGCGAGCGCGGGCATGTGGCGATGGTGCGGTTCGCCATGAGCGAGCAGGATGTGGAGCGGGTGCTGCGCCACCCGGCGGTGATGGTGGGCAGCGACGCCGCCGCCCGCGCAACCAGCGGGCCGCTGGCGCGAGGCAAGCCGCATCCGCGCGCCTTCGGAACCTTCCCCCGGGTGCTCGGGCACTATGTGCGCGAGCGAAAAACCATCGGCCTCAGCGAGGCGATCCGCAAGCTGACGAGCCTGCCGGCGCGCCGCCTGGGGCTGGAGGACCGCGGCATTATCCGCCGCGGCGCCTACGCCGATCTCGTTCTGTTCGACCCCGACCGCATCGCCGACCGCGCCACCTATGACGATCCGATCCAGCCCCCGGCAGGGATTCGCGGCGTGTGGGTCAATGGGCGGGCGGTGGCCCGCGACGGAGAGCTCACGGGCGCGCTCCCCGGACGGGTGCTGCGCGGGCCGGGGTTCGTGCGCGGCTGAACCCGGGCGGAAGGGATTCCACCGCGGAGACCGCAGAGTTGTAAGGGCGGTTCGCGAACGGCCCTTACGCAGGGAGAACACGATGAAGCGATTACGGTTTGCGGTGATCGGCGCGGGGACCTGGGGAACCACCCATGCCCGCATCTTCGCGGAACACCCGGCGGTCGAGCTGGCGGCGGTGTGCGACGCTGACGAGCAGCGCGCGCGCGTGGTCGCGCAGAGCGCCAACGCCGGGCGCTGGACGACGCAGATCGGCGATATCGCGGGCGATGACTCCATCGCCGCGGTCGGCATCGCCACCCCCGACTTCGCGCACACCGCGCCCGCGCTGGCGGTGCTGCGGGCGGGCAAGCACCTGCTGGTGGAGAAGCCGCTCGCCCTCACCGTCGCCGAGTGCGAGCAGATCATCGCCGCCGCGCGCCAGGCGGGGGTCAAGCTCATGGTGGACTTCCACAATCGCTGGAGCCCCCCGTTCTTCAAAGCCAAGGCCGCGCTCGACGCGGGAGAGATCGGCAAGCCGATGTACCTCTACTACCGGCTCAGCGACACCATCTGGGTGCCCACGCAGATGCTGAGTTGGGCGAGCAAGTCCACCGTCGCGTGGTTTCTGTCGAGCCACTGCCTGGACACCATCCACTGGCTACTGGGGGAGCGGCCGACGCGCGTCTACTGCGTGCGGCGCTCGCGGGTGCTGGCGGCGCGCGGCATCGCCACCCCCGACTACTACCAGGTCACCCTCGAATTCCCGAGCGGCGCCACCGCGCTGATGGAGAACGGCTGGATCCTGCCCCAGACCACGCCCAACATTGTTGACCTCAAGTGCGAGATCGTGGGCGACGAGGGCGCGCTCTACATTGACGGCAGCCACCATCGCATGCTGGAGCGCTATACCGCCACCGAAGCCGCCTACCCGGATACGTTCGTCATGCCCACCGTGCACGGTAAGCCGGGCGGGTTCGCGGTCGAGAGCATCCGCCACTTCGTCGAGTGCGTGGTCGAGGATCGCCCGCCGTTGGTGACCGGCGAGGACGGCCTGGCGGCCACGCGGGTGATCGCGGCGATGGAGCAGTCAGCCGACGCGGGGCAGGTAGTGGAGATCGCCTGGGACCGCTAGACCGCGCGCCCGTTGGATTGCTCACCTGGTGAGAAGGGCCCCCGCAGGAAGTGGGTAGTGCCAAGCCCTGGAGGGGGAGTTTATTCTCCGGTCCCCACGTTCCGCGAACACACCCACGTCCTTGACTTTTGCCGCGGCCGATAGTACACTCCACTTGGGCCGCGAGCGCCCGCATTATTCCTTCACCGGCAGATGCGCACAGATGATATCCACCGCTGATTTCAAGCGCGGTCTCACCATCGAGCTTGAGGGTGAGGTCTTCCAGATCGCCGAATTCCAGCATGTCAAGCCGGGCAAGGGCGGCGCCTTCGTCCGCACCAAGCTGCGCAATATGCGCACCGGCAATGTCTTCGATCGCACCTTCCGCGCGGGCGAGCGCATGGAAGCCGCCCACGTCGAGCGCAGGCCCATGCAGTATCTTTACCGCTCCGGGTCCGACTACGTGCTCATGGACCTGGATACCTACGACCAGATCACGCTCAGCGATGGGCAGATCGGTGATCGGGCCCGCTACCTGAAGGAGGGCCTGGAGGTGGCGGTGGCGATGCACGGCGACCGCCTCATCGGCGTCGAGTTGCCCGACTCGGTGGAACTGCGGATCGCCCACACCGACCCCGGCTTACGCGGCAACACCGCCTCCGGGGGCTCCAAGCCTGCGACCCTGGAGACGGGGGCGATGGTGGAAGTTCCACTGTTCCTGAATCCGGGTGATCTCATTCGCGTGGACACTCGCAGCGATCAGTACCTGGAGCGCATCTCCGCCTGACGGGACGAAGCAAGCGATGGCGAAGCCCAATCTGCAACTGGAACGCGTGCGGGAGCTCATCGCCGTCATGCGCGAATCGGGAGTAAGTGAGCTCGCAATCGAGTTCCCGGACTTCAAGGTCAGCCTCAAGCGCGACCCCGTGGACGAGGATGCGGCAGGGGCGCAGCACCCCGACCGGTCGGGGCAGCCGTCCGCGGCGGAGGCGCCGGGCGCGAGCGCCCAGGGGCCGGCCCTGCTGCCGGTAGCGGCGGCGTTGGTAGGCACCTTCCGCGCCGCCGGCGAGCACGGGCAGCGGGTGGCGCCGGGCGACAGCGTCTCCCGCGGCCAGGTGATCGGGGCGATCGAGGCGATGCGGGTTCCCAACGACATTGTGGCGCCGGCCGCCGGCATCGTGCGCGAGGTGCTGGCGTCCGACGGGGCGCCGGTCGAGTACGGACAACTGCTGATGCTGATCGAGCCGCTGGCGGCGACCGAAGGAGCGGAAGTTGAAACGGAATCGCTCTGAGGCGGGCTTTCTCACCTTGATCGAGCTGCTGGTGGTGACGGTCATCATCATTCTGGTGGTGTACATGGTGTACGGTCAGCGCGGCCCGGTGGGGCCCGGCGGCGGGGGCGCCGTCGGCCCCAGCGGTGAGGGGCTCTCGCCCGCGGGCGCCGCTATCGAGCAAGCGCGCAAGGTGGAGTGCCAAGAGAACCTGCGCGGCATCCGCCAGGCCGTCGCCGCCCATCGTATCTCCAGCGAGGCGCCGCCCAAGTCGCTTGAGGACCTGCGGATCGGCGTGACCTCCTGCCCCAGCTCCCACAATCCCTACGTTTACGACCCGCAGACGGGCACCGTTTACTGTACCACCCCGGGGCACGAAGGGCTGTAAGCGCCCTCGCGCCTCGCACAGCGGCAGCGGCCCCTGCGGCGGAGATCAACTTCGTGTTCAAGAAGATCCTTATCGCCAACCGCGGCGAGATCGCGGTGCGCGTGATCCGCGCCTGCCGCGAGATGGGCCTGCGCACCGTCGCCGTCTATTCCCAGGCGGACGCCGGCTCGCTGCACGTGCGCCTGGCGGACGAGGCCGTGTGCATCGGCCCGCCCCCCAACCGCGACAGCTACCTCAATCTACCCAATATCATCCAGGCCGCCCTCATCACCGGCGCCGACGCCGTGCACCCCGGCTACGGCAACCTGTCCGAAACCGCCGCCCTGGCCGAGAACTGTGACGCGTGCAAGCTCACCTTCATCGGTCCCAGCGCCGCCACCATCGAGGCCTTGCAGGACAAGGCCCAGGTCAAGCAGGTGATGCGCGGCGCCGGGGTGCCCGTCATCCCCCCGGAGGACGGCGCGGTCGTTTACAACGACCAGGACGCCCTCAAGCTCGCCTCCAAGCACCGCTACCCGATGATGATCAAGGCCGCCGCCGGCGGGGGCGGGCGCGGCATCCGCATCGTCCACGACGACGACGACCTGCTGCGCACCCTGCCCATCGCCCGCGCCGAGGCGCAGGCCGCTTTCGGTCGCCCCGAGGTCTACCTCGAGCGCTTCCTGGAGGAGCCGCGCCACATCGAGTTCCAGATCCTTGCCGACAAGCGCGGCAACATCGTGCACGTGGGCGAGCGCGAGTGCTCCATCCAGACCTCGCGCCACCAGAAGCTGCTGGAGGAGTCCCCCTCCACCGCCCTCAATCCCTCCTTGCGCCACCGCATGAGCGAAGCCGCCCTGCGCGCCGCCAAAGCCGTCGGCTATGCCAACGCCGGCACCGTCGAGTTCTTGCTCGACTCCGACGGCAAGTTCTATTTCCTGGAGATGAACGCCCGCATCCAGGTTGAGCACCCCGTGACCGAGGCGGTCACCGGCCTCGACCTGGTCAAGGACCAGATCCGCCTGGCCGCGGGCGAGAAGCTGCCCTACTCGCAGAAGGACATCCAGGCCCGGGGCCACGCCATCGAATGCCGCATCACCGCCGAAGACCCCCTCTGCGACTTCGCCCCCGCCGCCGGCGCCGTCAACGGCCTGACCCTGCCGGGCGGCCCCGGGGTGCGCGTGGACACGCATCTCTACCCGGGCTATCACGTGCCCTCATACTACGACCCCCTGCTGGCCAAGCTCATCGTCTGGGGGCGCGACCGCCGCGAGGCCATCGCCCGCGCGCTGCGCGCGCTCGACGAGTTCCGCATTGACGGCCTCAAGACCACCATCCCCTTCCACCGCGAAGTGCTGACCAACGCCTTCTTCCGCAAGGGCGAGACCTGCACCGATTTCATTCGTCGGCGCATGGGGTTGCAGTAGGCCTACCATGAGGACACGGCGCGCCGCGCGCGAGCAGGCCCTGCAGTGGCTCTACCAGGTGGACGTCGGCAAGACCGACCTCGAGGACGCCCTCGCCGAGGCCCATCGGATCCTGCAGCCCGAGGGCCTCGCCTTCGCCTGCCAGCTCCTGCGCGGCGCGGTCGCCAACATCCAGACGATTGACCCCCTCATCGCGCGCTACGCCGAGGACTGGAGCCTCGACCGCATGGCGAGCATTGACCGCAATGTCCTGCGCCTCGCGGTGTTCGAGATCCTCCACCTGCCCGACATCCCGCCCAGCGTCTCGATTGACGAGGCGGTGGAGCTCGCCAAGAAGTACAGTACCGCCGAGTCCGGCAAGTTCGTCAACGGCGTGCTGGGCAGCCTGCTGCGCGACCTCGAGCAGGGCGTCGTCGCCGAGCCGGTGGCTGCCGCCCAGCCCCAGGTCCCCAATCCCGAATCCGAGGATCGCGAGCAGGCGCCCCCCGGGGAGATGGAGGCATGAGCGAGCTCGCGCATTCCGCCGCCCCCACCGACCGCTTCGTCTTCAGCGTGCGCCAGCTCACGCGCTACGTGCGCACGCTGCTCGAGCGCGACCAGGGGCTGCGCGAGGTCTGGGTGCGGGGCGAGGTCAGCAACTGCGTCGCCCATTCCTCGGGCCACATCTACTTCACGCTCAAGGACGAGGCGAGCCAGTTGCGGTGTGTGGCCTTCAGCGACCACGCGCAGCGGCTTGCTTGCCTGCCGCAGAACGGCGTCCGCGTGCTGGTGCACGGCTCGGTCTCCGTCTTCGAGCGCGCCGGGCACTACCAGCTCTATGTCACCGAGGTCATCGCCGACGGCGTCGGCTCGCTCCACCTGCGCTTCGAGCAGCTCAAAGAGAAGCTGCGCGCGCAGGGCCTCTTCGACCCCGCGCGCAAGCGCCCGCTGCCGACCTTCCCCCGGCGCATCGCCGTTATCACCTCCGCCGACGGGGCGGTGTTTCACGACTTCTCGGTCATCGCGCGCCGGAGGTGGCCGGGGGTGCGCATGGAGCTCGTCCCGGCGGCGGTGTCGGGGCCGGCGGCGGCGCCCGCGTTGGTGCGCGCGCTGGCGCAGGCGGCCGCGCTGGCGCAGGTGGAGGTGATCGTGCTCGCGCGCGGCGGGGGGTCGCTGGAGGAGCTGTGGCCGTTCAACGAAGAGGCGGTGGCGCGCGCCATCGCCGCGGCGCCGCTGCCGGTGGTGAGCGCGGTGGGGCACGAGACTGATTTCACCATCGCCGACTTCGTCGCCGACGTGCGCGCGCCGACGCCGTCGGCGGCGGCGGAGATGCTGACCCCGGACGCCGCGGAGCTCTCCGCCCACCTGCTGCGGTTGGCGCAACGCGCGCGACGGGCGGCGATGCGCGCGGGGGAACGGCGGCGACGGGAAATCGAAACCTGGCGCGGACGCCGCGTGCTGGCGACCCCGGCGGCCATGCTCGCGGAACCGCGCCAACGCAGCGATGAGGCGCTGCGGCGCCTCCGCGTCGCGGCGGCCGACGGGATCAACCGCCGCGCCGATCGCGTGGCGGCCCAAGGGGAGCGGGCGCGGGCATTGGATCCGCTGCGGGTGCTGGGGCGGGGTTACTGCGTGATGCGGCTGCCGCCGCAGGGGCGGGTGGTGCGCTCGGTCTCGCAGCTAGCCCCGGGCGCCGAGGCGGAGGTGGTGGTTAGCGATGGCTCGGCATGGTGCGAGGTCGAGCGGGTGACGCCGCGCAAGACCGATGCCGGCTCCGCCACACAGGGGGAAGCATGAGGCGAAAAAAAGTAACCACCGATGCCGGCGGCGAGCGCGGCAAGCCCAAGTCCTTCGAGGATGCGCTGGCGCGCCTGGAGCAGATCGTCGAGCGCCTCGAAAGCGGCGAGGAATCGCTGGAGGATTCGCTGCGCCTGTACGAGGAGGCGACCGCCCTGGGGCGCTACTGCCAGCAGCGGCTGCAGGCCGCCGAGCAACGCATCGCCAAGCTCGCGAACGAGGACCAAGAAGAAGCGTAGGGGCACAGTACGCTGCGCCCCCGGGCCAGGCTGACGATGTCACTGTTGAGCACCATCACCGGTCCCGCCGACCTCAAGCCCCTGTCGCGGGCGCAGTTGGTTGAGCTGGCGGACGAGATTCGCGGACGCCTGATCGCCGCGGTCTCGCGCACCGGCGGCCATCTCGCCGCCAACCTGGGTGTGGTCGAGCTCACCATCGCCCTGCACTACGAGCTCGACAGCCCGCGCGACAAGATCCTCTGGGACGTCGGCCACCAGTGCTACACCCACAAGCTGCTGACCGGGCGCGCCGCCGGCCTGCCCACCCTGCGCCAGCGCGGCGGGATGTCCGGCTTTCCCCGCCGGGCCGAGAGCCCACACGACTGCTTCGACACCGGCCACGGCAGCACTTCGATCTCGGCGGCGCTGGGCGCGGCGATCGCCCGCGACCTCAGACATCAAGACCACGCGGTGGTGGCGGTCATCGGCGACGGCGCCATGACCGGCGGCCTGGCGTTCGAGGCCCTCAACCACGCCGGGCACCTGGGGCGCGACCTCATCGTGGTCCTCAACGACAACCAGATGTCCATCTCGCGCAACGTCGGCGCCCTCGCCCGCTACCTGGGGCGCGTGCGGGCGGAGCCGCACTACCTGCGCGCCAAGGAGAACTTCGAGGCGGCGCTGCAACGCCTGCCGCGCGGCGCCGCGGTGCTGGAGGCGGTGGAGAAGCTCAAGGCCGGCGTCAAGCACCTGCTGGTGCCGGGGATACTGTTCGAGGAGCTGGGGTTCACGTACCTGGGGCCGGTTGACGGCCACGACCTGGAGGCGCTGATCGAGACGCTCCGTCACGCCCGCACCCTCAAGGGCCCGGTGCTGCTGCACGCGGTTACCACCAAGGGGAAGGGCTATGACCCCGCCGAGCGCGACGCCAGTCGCTTCCACCGCACCGCCCCCTTCGACATCGAATCCGGTGAGCCCGCCGCGCCCGCCGGCGGCTGCCACTTCACGTCGCTGTTCGGCGCGGAGCTGGTGCGCCTGGCCGCGGCAGACCCCCGCATCGTCGCCATCACCGCCGCCATGCCCGACGGCACCGGGCTGGCGCCGTTCCTTCAGCAGTTCCCGGATCGCTTCTTCGACGTCGCCATGGCGGAGGGCCACGCGGTGACCTTTGCCGCGGGGCTGGCGGCGGCGGGGCTGCGGCCGGTGGTGGCGGTCTATTCGACCTTCCTGCAGCGCGCCTACGACCAGCTCCTGCACGATGTCTGCTTGCAGGGCTTGCCGGTGGTGCTGGCGGTCGATCGCGCCGGCCTGGTGGGGGAGGACGGCCCCACCCATCACGGCCTCTTCGATCTGAGCTACCTGCGGCACTTGCCGAACATGACCGTCATGGCCCCGCGCGACGGCGATCAGCTTGCCGCCATGCTGCGCACCGCCCTCGCCGGTGACGGCCCTGCCGCCATCCGCTATCCGCGCGCGGCGACAGCGCTCACCGGCCCGGAGCCAGCCTCGGCCCCCATTGCCGCCGGCACCGGGCAGATGCTGCGCGAGGGGGAAGACCTTGCCCTGCTGGCGGTCGGGAGCATGGTCGCGCCGGCGTTAGAGGCGGCGGAGCTGCTGGCGCAGCAAGGGGTCGCCGCTGCGGTCGTGGACGCGCGCTTCGTCAAGCCGCTCGACGAGAAGCTGATCCTCGACCTCGCGCGACGCGGCGGCGGCCTGGTCACCATCGAGGAAAACGCGCTGCAAGGGGGATTCGGCAGCGCGGTGCTGGAGCTGCTGCAGGCGCACGGCGTCGCGGCGCCGGTGCGGCGCGTGGGCATTCCCGATCGCTTCATCGAGCACGGGCCTCGCGCGGAGCTGCTGGAGTCACTCGGCCTGACGGGCGCGGGTATCGCCCGCGCCGCCGCCGAGGTTTACGCGGCCTGCGGACCTATCGTGCGCCACCCCGCTCCCGGGTAGCTCCTGCTGCGCCCGCGGCCGGGCGCCAGCTTGATCGGTCTGGACAAGGCGGCGGCGTGCGCCTATACTATTACTTCGCCGCAGCACGAAACCAGGCGCCGCGCGCCTAGGAGCTTAAGGAGGTAGGAACATGATCAGGCCTGTCGCAGATCACCTGGTGGTGACGGTGACGGAGGCGGAGGAGAAGACTCCCTCCGGGATTCTGCTGCCCGACACCGCGCAGGAGAAGCCGCAGAAGGGCAAGGTGGTGGCGGTCGGCCCCGGCCGCATCCTGGACAACGGAACGGTGGCGAAGCCCGAGGTCAAGAAGGGCGACGTCGTGCTCTTTACGAAGTACGGCGGCACCGAGATCACCATCGGCAAGAAGGAATACATGGTGCTGCGCGAGAGCGACGTGCTGGCGATAGTCGTCTAGCGGCGCATCAACCCCGCTCCCTCTGGGCGGGGGCGGGATAAGCGGACTACGGTCGCGAGGACTTCGCGGCGAACCGAGGAGGCTGACGATTATGGCAAAGGATTTGGCATACAGCGAGGAGGCCCGGCGCGCGCTGGAGCGCGGGGTCAACATCCTCGCCAACGCGGTGCGCGTGACCCTGGGGCCGCGCGGCCGCACGGTGATGCTGGAGAAGAAGTTCGGCTCGCCGACCATCATTGACGACGGGGTCACCATCGCCAAGGAGATCGAGGTCGAGGACCGCTTCGAGAACCTGGGCGCGCAACTGGTGAAGGAGGTGGCGTCCAAGACCAATGACGTGGCCGGCGACGGCACCACCACCGCCACCGTGCTCGCGCAGGCGATGATGCGCGAGGGGATGAAGGCGGTGGCGGCGGGCGCCAACCCCATGTTCATCAAGCGCGGGCTGGAGGCGGCGCGCGACGCGGTGGTCAAGCACATCGCCAAGTCCGCGCTCCCGGTCGAGACCAAGGCCAAGATCGCGCAGGTGGCGGCGATCGCCGCGCGCGAGAAGCGCATCGGCGAGGTCATCTCCGAGGCGATGGACAAGGTCGGCAAGGACGGCGTCATCACCGTCGAGGAGGGCAAGAGCGCCGAGACCACGCTCGAGCTGGTGGAGGGGATGCAGTTCGACAAGGGCTACATCTCGCCCTACATGGTCACCAACGCCGAGCGCATGGAGGCGGTGCTGGAGGATCCCTATATCCTCATCTACGAGAAGAAGGTCTCGACGGTGGCGGACCTGCTGCCGGTGCTGGAGGCGGCGATGCGCGCGGGCAAGCCGCTGTTGATCGTGGCCGAGGACGTCGAGGGCGAGGCGCTGGCGACGCTGGTGGTCAACAAGCTGCGCGGCACCTTCACCGCGGTCGCGGTCAAGGCGCCCGGCTTCGGCGATCGCCGCAAGGCGATGTTGCAGGACCTGGCGCTGCTCACCGCCGGCAGCTTCATCTCCGAGGATCTCGGGGGCAAGCTCGAGAACGTTACCACCGACATGCTGGGGCGCGCCAAGCGCGTGATCGTCACCAAGGACGACACCACCGTCGTCGAGGGCAAGGGCAGCGCCGAGGCGATCCAGGGGCGCATCGCCCAGATCAAGCGCGAGATCGAGGACACCGACTCCTCCTATGACCGCGAGAAGCTGCAGGAACGTCTGGCCAAGCTCGCCGGCGGCGTAGCCATCGTCAACGTCGGCGCCGCCACCGAGACCGAGCTCAAGGAGCGCAAGCACCGCATGGAGGACGCCCTCTCCGCCACCCGCGCCGCGGTCGAGGAAGGGATCGTCGCCGGCGGCGGGGTGACCTACCTCAACGCCGTCCCCGCGCTCAAGCAGGTGCGGCTCAAGGGCGACGCCGCCATCGGCGTGGACATCATGCGCCGCGCCCTGGAGGAGCCCGCGCGCCAGATCGCCAACAACGCGGGGATGGAGGGATCGGTCGTGGTCGCCAAGATCAAGGCCCTGCCCGCGGGCCACGGCCTCGACGTCATGACCGAGAAGTACGGGGACATGATGGAGGCGGGGATCGTGGACCCGGCCAAGGTCACGCGCAGCGCGCTGGAGAACGCGACCAGCATCGTCGCCATGATCTTGTCCACCGAGGCGGTGGTCGCGGAGATCCCCGAGGAAGAAAAGGCGCCGCCCGCGCCCCACGGCCACGGCATGCCGCCGTATTAGTGTTGCGTCAACGATGAATTGATGGGTGTTCTTCGGGGTCGCACCGGGCGCGACACAGGTAGGGGCAAGGCATGCCTTGCCCCTACGGGCGGCTTCGCGCGATTGACATCGCGCGCCCAAGGAATCCCTCGAAACATGGTTGACGGAGCACCAGAGCACAATTGTCACTCTGAGGAAGCGCAGCGACCGAAGAGTCCCCTATCCTGGCGCATCAGGGGTAGGGGATTCTTCGCTGCACTCAGAACGACATGGCAAAGGCCAATGAGCGCTCACCCCGATGTCAGGGAGGTGCTGCTGACCGCCGACCGGATCGCCGCACGGGTGGCGGAGATGGGGGCGCGGATCAGCGCCGACTACCGCGACCGCGAGCCGGTGCTGGTGGGAGTGCTCGACGGCGCGGTGGTGTTCCTGGCCGACCTCATGCGCGCGCTGACCATCCCCGTGCGCGTGGACTTCGTCAAGTGGTCGAGCTATCGCGAGGGCGCTACCTCCTCCGGCGCGGTGCAGCTCCTCAAGGACCTGAGCCTCAATGTCGAGGGTCAGCACGTGCTGGTGGTCGAGGACATCGTGGACACCGGGCTGACCCTGCGCTACCTGCTGGAGAACCTCGAGACGCGCAAGGTCGCGAGCCTGGCGGTGGCGGCGCTGCTGGATAAGCCCAGCCGGCGTCAGGTGGAGGTGCAGCTCGACTACGTCGGCTTCCAGGTACCCAACGAATTCGTCGTCGGCTACGGGCTCGATTTCGCGCACCGCTACCGCAGTCTGCCCTACGTCGCGGTGCTCAAGCCGGAGATCTACGGCGGCTAGTGGTCGGGACGCACAAGGCAGCGGTTGACACGCCCCACGGCGGCGGGTATGCTTGGAGCAGGTCGAATTGACTGCGGAAAGGAAGCTCCATGCGCGAAAAGGTGCAGCAAGCGATAGACGACATCCGCGTGCGCCTGCAGGCCGACGGCGGTGACATTGACCTGGTGGACGTGGACGAGCAGGAGGGGATCGTCAAGGTGCGGCTGAAGGGGGCCTGCGTCGGTTGCCCGATGGCGCAGATGACGCTGCAACGCGGGGTGGAGCAGGTGCTCAAGGAGCAGGTGCCCGGGGTGCAGCAGGTGGTGGCTGCCTAGCCCGCGCGGTCGCATGTCGGCGACGTACTGAGGCCGGTGGAGGGTTCCACCGGCCTTTGCCATGGCTGAGGGGAGAAAGGTCGAGCGCCCCCGCGTGGCGTAGTCAGTGACGCTTGCGGGCGAGCCCCGCAGGCCAATCCGCCGGGAAGCGCGTGCGCCTCCCGGCTGGGGTGTGGAGAGATCATGCTACTGGCACTGTCCGCGCGCATGTTCGAGCAGCGCACCGGCTACGAGCTGGGCCTGGAGGAGCTGGCGTCGCTGCTGGCGGAGATCGGCTACGACGGCATCGAGCTGCGGCGACGCCAGGTCAATGAGACGTCGAGCCCGGCCGAGCTCGCCACCATCCGCGACGTGCTGGGGCGGCGCGGTCTGCGCTGCGCCAATGTCACCGCCGCCGGACTGGAGAACGCGGCGGCGGTGGATGACGCGACGCGCCTGCTGGGGGTAGCGCTGGCGCTCAATTGCGGCCTTATCCGTGTGCAGCTCGTGCGCGAGGCGGAGATACCGTTCGCCCAGCAGCTCGCCGACCGCGCGGCCGAACGCGGCCTGCGCGTCGCCAGCCCCATCCACAGCGGCACGCTGTTCGCCAATATCGAGATGGCGCGCCAGACCCTGGCCATGATCGGGCGCGCCAACTTCGGGGTGGCGTTCGAGGCAAGCCAGCTCATGTTCGACGACCGCGAGCACGGCCAGGCGGCGGTGGAGGCCTTGGGGGAGCACGCGTTCGCGTGCTTCCTGGAGACCCACAAGCCGGCGCCGGCCGACGGCGAAGCGCCCGCGGCGGTCATGATCGGCGGGCGGCCATGGCTGCCGGCGCTGCCGGGGGACCCGGGCTCGGCCGACATTCCCTCCGTCTTTCGCGGGCTCAAGGCGATTGGCTTCGACGGCCCCATCGTCGTGACCTGTGCGCGCCATCCCGAGGTGCCCAGCCGCGAGCTCGCTCGCATGTGGCATGACTACGCGCGCCAGGCGATGGCCGCGGCGGGGCTCACTGCGTCCTCATAGCGGGCGCTTGATCTCGGCGGCGACGAGGTCGGCCAGGCCCGACGCATCGTCGAACGCGAGCACCGGCGCCCCCGTTTTCATCGCGCCATCGGCAACCACCGCCAGCAACTGGTGGGGCGGGGTTTGCACGTCGCCTCCCTGTTCGGCGCGCATGACCTCGATCTTGGGCGTCGGCGCCCGCCGGAAGCCCTCGGTCAACACCACGTCGAGGTCGGGCCCCAACAGCGCCGCCGCTTCCGCCAGCGGCAGTTCCCCCTCCAGCGCGCGGATGACGGCGACCCCATCGTCGGACATGATCCCCACCGCCGCCGCGCCCGCACGCCGGTGACGCCAGGTGTCCGTGCCCTCGCGGTCCATCTCGAACCCGTGCCCTGCATGCTTGAGCACCCCCACTCGCAGGCCGCGCCGGGTCAGCTCGGCGATGAGGCCCTCCAGCACCGTCGTCTTGCCGGAGTTGCTGCGGCCGACCACGGAGACTACGGGCGTCACCCCCGTCACTGTAGCAGCCGCCCCACCTCGGCGAAGCGGTCCTTGAGCGACGCGTACAGCGCCTGGTAGATGGGGTAGTAGGCGTCGTAGCGGGCCGAGGTGTCGGGGTCGGGCCGGGTGCGCTGATTGACGGAGATGGTGCGGTCGCAGGCCTCCTCGACACTGGCGTAAACCCCCGCGCCCACGCCCGCCAGCAGCGCCGCGCCGAATGCCGGGCCCTCATCTACATTGATCGTCACCAGCTCGGCGCCGAAGACATCGCTCTGAATCTGCCGCCACAGGGCGCTGCGGGCGCCGCCGCCGGAGGCGCGCACCTGGGACATGGGCAGGCCCATCCCGCGCAGGATCTCCAGCGAATCCCGCAGGCCGTAGGACACCCCTTCGAGGATGGCGCGCACCAGGTGCGGCCGCCCGTGGCGCAGGCTCAGGCCGAAATAGACCCCCCGTGCCCAGGGGTCGGGGTAGGGGGTGCGCTCGCCGGTGAGGTAGGGCAGGAAGATCAACCCTTCGCAGCCGGGCGGCGCCGAGGCCGCTTCTGCGGTCAGCAGCTCGTAAGGATCCACGCCGCGTTTCTTCGCCTCCGCGACCTCCGCTTGGGCGAGGGCGTCCCGATACCACCGCAGCGACCCCCCGGCCGACAGCATCGCCCCCATGACGTGCCACTTGCCCGGCACCGCGTGGCAGAAGGTATGAGTGCGCAGCCTGGGGTCCACGCGCGGCTCGTCCATGTGCGCGAAAACGACGCCGGAGGTGCCGGTGGTGACGGAGATGACGCCGGGGCGGACGATGCCGTTGCCCACCGCGCCCGCCGCTTGATCTCCTCCGCCGCCGACGACGGGTGTGCCTGCCGCCAGCCCCGTGGCCTCCGCGGCCGCGGGCGAGATGCCCCCCGTCACCGCCGGCGATTCGTGTACCGTCGGCAGCATCGCCTCCGATAAGTCGAGCGCCGCCAGCATCTTCGGCGACCAGCGCCGCCGGGCAATGTTGAGCAGCGAGGTGCCGGACGCATCCGACACGTCGGTCGCGAACTCCCCGGTCAGCAGGAAGCGAATGTAATCCTTGGGCAGCAGGAGCTTGCGCACGCGGGCGTAGGCTTCCGGCTCGTTCTGGCGCAGCCACACGATCTTGGGCGCGGTGAAGCCGGTGAGCACGGGGTTGAGGGTCTCCTCGACGACGGTTTTCTCGCCGGCGCGGTCGGTGATCCAGCGGCACTGGTCGGCGGTGCGCTGGTCGCACCACAGGATCGCCGGCCGGATGACCTCGCTGCGCTCGTCCAGGAAGACCGACCCGTGCATCTGCCCGGACAGGCCCATGCCCGCGATCTCCTGCGGCGGGATGCCGCTCTGCTTGAGCACCTGGCGGATGCCCGCGGCGGTCGCTTCCCACCAGTCCGCGGGGTTCTGCTCCGCCCACGCGGGCCGCGGCGTCAGCAGTGGGTACTCGTGGGTGCTGCGCGCGACGATGCCGCCGTCCGCTCCTACCAGCAGCACCTTCGCGCCGGTGGTGCCAACGTCAATGCCAACCAGGTAGCTCAAGGTTCCCTCCGCCTCCGCCGCCGGTTGCCCGCAGTCTGCGGGCTAGCGGTCGGATGGTTCGCCGAAGTGATCGAACGCCCCGCCCAGCGTAGCCTCGATTCCGTCCGCGGCGATGAGCACGACGCCGCGCGCGGCCTCGACCACCTCGCCGACCGCGGTCAGCGCCGTTCCCGTCTCGTGATGCAGCAGCTCCGCCAGGCCCTCCGCCGCCTGCGGGCGCACGGCGACCAGCAGCTCGTAGTCCTCGCCCCCGCGCAGGGCCAGCGGGAGCGGATTCAGCCTCAGCCTCGCCGCCACCTGCTTGCACGCCGCGCCGACAGGCAGCCGCTCGCCATGCAGACGCACGCCGACGCCGCTCTCCTCGGCGATGTGCGCCGCGTCGCCCGCCAGGCCGTCGCTGAGGTCTATGGCGGCGGTCACCTGGCCGCTGCGCGCCAGGATGCGCGCCTCGTCCACGCGCGGGGCGGGGCGCAGGTGCCGGGTGACCGCGCTCTCCTCGCCGGCAGCCGGCGATTCCCCCGCCTCCAGCAACCGCAGCCCCGCGGCGGCGTCGCCGAGGGCGCCCGTGACCATCAAAACCTCCCCCGGCCGCGCCCCCGACCGGCGCAGCAGCAGCCCTTCTTCCACCTCGCCCAGCAGCGACACCGACACCATGACCCCGCCGGTCGAGCCCACGATGTCGCCGCCGATCACGCTCGCCCCGTACTCGGCGGCGGCGGCGTCGAGGCCGTCGTAGAGAGCGTCAACGAAACCCGCATCGAGGTCGCCGGGCCCCTCGACTGCACTCGGGACAGGCAGGCTCAGACACACCAGGGCGTGGGTCGGCTGGCCGCCCATGGCGGCGATGTCGCTGAGGCTCTGCGCCATCGCCTTCCAGCCCAGGTCGCGCGGGGGCATCCAGCGCCGGCGGAAGTGAACGTCCTCGACCATCGCGTCCACGGTGAATAGCAGCAGCCGGCCCTGGTCGGGCTGCACCGCGGCGGCGTCGTCGCCGGGACCCACCACGACGCCCGCCGGCGACTGCGGCCAGCGGGCGCGCAGGCGCGCGATGAGGCCGAATTCGCCCAGGTCGCTGAGTTTCATCTTCGCACGCTTCGGTCCGTGGATCGCGTCAGAAATGGCGCAGTGAACCCTGCGGTGCCCTGTCAACGTCTATTTCGCGTGGAGCCGCTCTGTCGGCGTACGTCGGCCATGGGGCTGCTCGCAGCCGGGCATGGCGGTGGTGCCGGGGGCGGGAGTCGAACCCGCATGCCCTTGCGGGCCGAGGATTTTAAGTCCCCTGCGTCTTCCGTTCCGCCACCCCGGCGCGCCCCGATCAAGACTGATCGGGGCGAGAGCAGGTGAAAGTTGAAAGGTGAATGTAGGGGCGCAGCATGCTGCGCCCTCACCCGAATCGCCTGCGGTCTCCTCTCTACTCTCCCCTATCCTCGGGCCGCGCCAAGAATAGCACCCAGCAGGTGAAAGTTCAAGCGCGGGAGGCCGCATCCGTAGGGGCGCACGGCGTGCGCCTCATGTGGCACACCCGCCCCCGGGTGTGTGTGCCCCGACTGGTCGGGGCGCGGAGTTCACAGGCGAGGGCGCCCCTCGGCAAGCTCGGGGCAGGCTCTGTGCCACATTCCTCGGTGCGATGGCCCAAGTCCAGAGCCATGGTGGGGGGCGTGCCTGTCGTATGTGACCGCAATGTAGGGGCGCGGCATGCTGCGCCCTCACCCGAATCGCCTGCAGTCTCCTCTCTACTCTCCCCTATCCTCGGGCCGCGCCAAGAATAGCACCCAGCAGGCGAAAGTTCAAGCGCGGGAGGCTGCATCCGTAGGGGCGCACGGCGTGCGCCTCATGTGGCACACCCGCCCCCGGGTGTGTGTGCCCCGACAGGTCGGGGCGCGGAGTTCACAGGCGAGGGCGCCCCTCGGCAAGCTCGGGGCAGGCTCTGTGCCACATTCCTCGGTGCGATGGCCCAAGTCCAGAGCCATGGTGGGGGGCGTGCCTGTCGTATGTGACC